>JBFWRA010000399.1:0-5121 GCA_050249155.1 Isosphaeraceae bacterium
CCCTTCCGGCTCGAAGGGCAAAAAACCATCATGTATCGAGTGCTCGAGGCCAACGGCTGGGAACCCCCCGACTGGGTCGTCGTTCCCGGTGGGAACCTCGGGAACTCAAGCGCCTTTGGGAAAGCCTTCCTCGAATTGAAACACCTTGGCCTGATCCAGCGCGTTCCCAGGCTGGCCGTCGTCAACGCCCACGGCGCCCGGACGCTCGATCATCTGACCAACCGTCAGGGACTGTCGTGGCGCGGCGGAGAACCCGAGATGGCACGCGCCTGTCATTACTACCAGCACCTCGACGACACAGGCGCGAAGGCTTCCACCATCGCCTCCGCCATCGAGATCAACCGTCCTGTGAATCTCAAGAAGTGCTTACGAGCTTTGGAGTTCTGCGACGGCGTCGTCCGCGAGGTCTCCGACCAGGAGATCATGGACGCCAAGGCCCGCGTCGGCTCGGGGGGCCTCGGCTGCGAACCCGCCAGCGCCGCGAGCGTCGCCGGGGCGAGAAAACTCCGCGAGGAAGGGATCATCGCCCCAAGCGATCGCGTGGTTTGCATCCTCACCGGCCACCAGCTCAAGGATCCGACGGCGACCGTGGCCTATCACGGCACGGACCAGGAGGTCTTCGAAAAAGTCCTGGGCAGCCGGGGCGTCCGCCGGGCCGGGGTCGCCAACCGGCCTGTCGTCGTGGTCAACGACCTCGACGACATCATTCGCACCATCGCGTTGTACTCGGACGTCCATCCCCAGACGGCTTCCGCGACGCGCGATCCATCCTAAGGCGGTCGGCTCCAGGACGGAAACCCGCCGGCACCCTTGGTGGCGGTCGCCAGTGAGGCCGGCTATGATGCGGTCAGTGGACCCCTGGTCGCGCGAGGCCCCCACGGAGCGTCGCTCCCCATACGTTCGGGCGTTCACACATTGACACGAAGTTGCCAGTATTGGCGACATGGACAGGGAAAACGGGGGTCTTCGGTGCCAACTGTCGTGCGAGCGATCGGGGTTCACGGGGCGACCGGGCGGATGGGCACCCGGATCATTCAGCTGTCACAGGCCGACCCGAAGATTCGAGTGGCCGCCGCTCTCGATCGCGCCGACCATCCACAGGTCGGCCAGGACGCGGGTGTTCTGACAGGCGTCGGGCCACTCGGCGTGCCTCTGGCCTCGGAATTGGACCCCTCCCTGGCGCTGGACGCGATGATCGATTTCTCGTTGCCAAAGGGAACCCTCGCCCTCGCCAGGATCTGCCGAGAACGAAAGATCCCTCTGGTGGTGGGAACGACTGGGTTCGAGCCCGAGGAGAAACAGGCGATCGAGGCGATGGCGTCCGAGATTCCCTTGCTGATCTCGCCCAACATGAGCCGGGCGGTCAACTTGCTCTTCCGGCTGGCCGCCGAGGCGGCTCGGGCGCTGCGCGATTCGGCGGACGTCGAGATCGTCGAGCGGCATCATCATTTCAAGAAGGATGCGCCCAGCGGCACCGCGCTTCGCCTGGCGGAGGTCGTCGGCCAGGCGATCGGCAGTGGCCCCGATCGTTATACCCACGGCCGACACGGGGTCGTGGGAGATCGCCCCAGGGGGGAGATCGGACTCCATGCGCTACGGACCGGCGACAATCCCGGCGAGCACACGGTCGTCTTCGGATTGATGGGGGAATGCGTGGAGCTTTCCCACCGCGCCCTGAACCGTGACGGATTCGCCCGGGGAGCGATCGACGCCGCGAAGTTCCTCGCGGGCAAGCCGGCGGGGCTCTACACCATGAGCGACTTGCTCGGCTGAGTCGCGTTCCATCCCCGATCCCCCACGGAGGCGGTCTCATGGCGGTCTGCGACCAGGGTTACCTCTGCGAAGTTTGTGGCGAGGAGGTCGACGGGCTCACCGAATCCGACCTTTACTTGCGATACGTCCTGGGGGAGGTCGATCCGGAAACCTTGCACGTCTCCCCCGAACGACACATTCGTTGCAATCCGACCCTGGCTCAGTTCATCATGGTGGAGGGATTCGCGCCGATCGTGGCTCCCGACCCGTTCGCGAAGACATGGCTGGACCCCGACTTCGTGGCCGCCGAGGAGGCGCGGGTGACTCGTGGATTCCTTCGGCTTCAGGAACTCCCACGCCTTGGGCTGACGATCACCGAATATCCACTACCCGAGGCCATCGCGCGATGGCGAGACACGCCCCCCGCGACCGACGGGAGCCGCCTCGCCAACCCCTGATCAACCGAGAGCGACGGTAACGCCATGTCCTCCAACAGTTCCCGTGGACCCGACCCGACGTCCGGCGTCCCCTCCCCCTCGTCCCCCTCGCGGAAAGTTCTGTTCCTCGATGACGACCCGATGCGGGCCCAGATCTTTCTGAACGACCACCCGGAGGCGATCTGGGTACAGACCGCCGTCGAGTGCATCGCCAGGCTTTCCGAGCGTTGGGACGAGGTGCATCTGGACCATGACCTCGGCGGCGAGCAATTCGTCGACCACGCGCGCGACGACTGCGGGATGGAGGTGGTCCGCTGGATTTGTCTGGAGCCTCGTCCTCATCTGAAGCGCACCCGATTCCTGGTCCATAGCCACAACATCCAGGCGGCGACCATCATGGGGCTCCAGATGCTCGCCAACGGGTTCAAGGTGGACGTCCGGCCGTTCGGCGCTCCGGCGTCGTCGACGTCGAACGACGATTCCTTCGACGAGGAGCCCGATCCGCTCCTTGGGCCGATCAAATCCTTCTTCAACGCGGTCATGCGGTTGTTCGGCAGGCGATCGCGCGAGCATCCCTACGGCTACGTCGAACATGGCCGAGGGGACGGAAGCGTGGAGCCGCCAAGGGAGGCCCTGGACCTTTCCTGGGCCAAGCGGAGCGAGTTTCGTCGAGCCAAAGCGCCCGAGGGAGTGCCCACACCGGAACTGGATCTGAACTGGAAGGATCCACGACGCCAGAACGAGCCCCCGGGGACGACCGAGATCAAACCGCCGACGTCACCCTCCTGAACGGATCTCGTCGGGAACGGGCCGGTCTCGTTCACCCGCCGGTTCTCGAAGCCGCACGTCGCGTTTACAAACCGTTCGACGACTTCGTATCGTGAGGGATCGAACGATCCGATCAGCCCAGGGACGGCCGCGAGCGTCCCGTCGAGGTCGCGAGGAGGCGAGGCAGTGAGAACGGTCATCACCGGCGGCGCGGGGTTCGTTGGCTCGCATCTTTGCGAGCGGTTTCTCAAGGAAGGGCATGAGGTCGTCTGCGTCGACAACTTCTTGACCGGTCATCGCCGCAACGTCGCCCACCTCGCCGACGACGCACGATTCTCGTTGATCGAACACAACATCTCGGAACCGATTCAGATCGACGGGCCTGTCGACGGCGTGTTGCACTTCGCCAGCCCCGCGAGCCCCGCCGACTACCTCGCCCACCCGATTCCGACGCTCAAGGTCGGTTCGCTGGGCACCCATAACGCGCTGGGATTGGCCAAGGCGAAGGACGCCCGCTTCCTGCTGGCCAGCACCTCGGAGATCTACGGCGACCCGGCGGTCCACCCGCAGCGCGAGGACTACTGGGGCAACGTCAATCCGATTGGTCCCCGGGGCTGCTACGACGAGGCCAAGCGATTCGCCGAGGCGATCACGATGGCCTACCACAGGTATCACGGGGTGAGGACACGGATCGTCCGCATCTTCAACACCTACGGCCCTCGGATGCGCCTGAACGACGGCAGAGTCTTGCCCGCGTTCATGGGTCAAGCCCTTCGCGGCGAAGACCTCACGGTCTTCGGCCAGGGAGAGCAAACCCGAAGTTTTTGCTACGTGACCGACCTGGTGGATGGAATCTACCGACTGCTCTGGACGGACTTTCACGAACCGGTGAACATTGGCAACCCCTCGGAGATCACCGTCATCGACCTCGCCAGGGAAATCCTGGCGCTGGTGGGTACCACCAAGAGTCGGATCGTTTTCAACCCGTTGCCCCAGGACGACCCCAAGCGTCGCAAGCCCGATATCACCCGGGCCAGGACCGTGCTCGGCTGGGAACCCCAGGTCGATCGCGCCGAGGGGCTGAAGGTCACCTTGGATTATTTCCGATCCGAGGTCTGAGAGCCTTCCTGGCTCGTCGATCGTTCGAGGCTCGATCCTCTACGCGTCGCGTACGAAGTACTGATTCGTCCCGGGCGACTTGAGGCCGGGGAGCAGGCGGCGCACCTCGCCCTTGACCACCTTCACGGGATTCGCGGTGACCTGGGCGACGGGGGGCGTGACCTGGCGAAACCCCGCCCGGCGGGCGATCGCGCGAAGCGAGTCCTTCGTGAAGCAATTGATATGTTCGAGCGGGTGGATATTGTAGTAATCCGACAGGGTCGAGAGCTTGCGGATTCCCTCGCAGTTGGGCACTTCGAGCACGAGAATCGCCCCAGGGGCCATCACGCCCCGGATGGCTTCGAGCAGGGGTAGGGGCTCCTCGACGTGCTCCAGGACCTGGAAGAGGGTCACCGCGTGGAACGGCCTGCCCGCGGCGGTTCTCGCCGCGTCGAGGTCGGGCACGACGGTCACGCCACGGTCCAGAGAGACCTTCTGACGATCCGGAGCGCGGTCGATCCCAAACGCCTCGAACCCGAATTGCTTTGCGGTCGCCAGGAATTCTCCCCATCCGCACCCAAAATCGAGCACTCGGACCGCGTCGCCACCGCGGGCCGTTCGGGTCATTCGCTCCAGCCGCAGGATGTGCTTGACGTGGTCCAGCGCCTTGCGAAACGCCGCGTCGGGCGTGTCCAGGCCCTTGATCCGTTCAAATTCACGAATCGATTCCTGATTCATCCACTCACGGAAACGGATTTCCTGCCAGTCCGGCGTGAGGAGCCACTTCTGGAACATCTGGCCGCAAGGTCGGCAGCGGACGAACTCCCAGGGACACTCTTCGAGAAACGGCAGGGGAGAGACGCCCCAGGGGTCCTGTTCCACGTACGAGCGGACGGGGTCCTCGGAATACCGCCCGGAGTCCAGGGTCTCCAGATCGTCGGACTGACAGGCGACGCAACGCTCGCGACGGACGAATTCCGCGCGGTCGTGTCGGGCTTGAAGCGCCATGGGTGAATCAGGCTCCCGGGTGACGTCTCGATGGAACCCTCACGCGGTTCCTGGCGTG
>JBFWRA010000400.1:0-5115 GCA_050249155.1 Isosphaeraceae bacterium
TCCTGTGCCCGTCGGACGGTTTCGCCGGCGTCTCCAACATCAACAGTTACCTGGCCAGCGTCGGCCCGAACACCCAGGCTTCCGGGATGACCGGGATTCAGAACGCGACGACCCCGTTCCCCAGGATCACAGGCACAGGTAGCCCGGGTCTCTTCGCGTACGTGCACACGTACGGGATCAACACGACGACCGACGGCACGTCCAACACGATCGCCTTCTCCGAGGTCGCCGTGGGTGGCCAGCAGAGCAACTCCGTCCAGGCTCGAAACGGGATCGTCGGGGTCGCCAGCATCTCTGGCGCGACTCGTTTCTCGGCCCAGGACAATCCCGCGGTCATCCAGCAGTTCATCGCGGCCTGCGACGCGAAGTGGAAGGCCAGGTCCCCCTCGAACGACTTCAAGAACTCGGTGGGCACCCGCTGGGCGATGGGCGCGATGAGCTGGACGATGTTCTCGACGGTCATGCCTCCCAACGCCCGGTCGCCGGTCTCGTGGGGAAGCTGCCGGATTGGCTGCCCGAACTGCGGCACCGACCACTCGCATCTGACGAACGCCAGCAGCCTCCACCCTGGCGGGGTGAACGCGGCGATGGCCTACGGGTCGGTCCGGTTCATCAAGTCCACGGTGAGCATGCCGATCTGGTGGGCGCTGGGCACCAAGGGGGGCGGCGAGGTCCTCAGCGCGGACTCGTACTGAGTCGGGTCGCGTCGAACTCGCGATCGACAAGGGCCGGTCCCAGGCGTCCCATCGAGGACGCCTGGGGCCGGCCCTCTCTTTTGATCGATCGGTTCGTTCCGGCTCGATCGCGTCAGGCGGGGTACTTCCTCGGTGCTTCCCGAAGACTCATGGCGAGCAGGATTCCCACGCCGATCGAGACCGCCAGATAGCCCAGCCCGCGCGCCCCGACCCCTTCGGCGATTGGCTCGACGGTCTTCTGCGTCGCGAAGAGGAACGCCCCGAGGAATTCGTACACGGCCGTGCCGATCAAGGCGCCGACGACCCCGCCAATCACCAGTCGGGCCAGCCTTCGCCAGCCTCCCAACCCCAGACCGAACGCGAGCCCCGCGCCCAGTCCCGCCCCCGCCCAGATCGCGCCATGCACCGCCATGGGCAAGATCAAATCCTCGGTATCTGGGTTGTAATTCGATTTGAAGTAGGGCACGACGCCGAACGCGGCCCCCACCGAGACGGCCGCCCCGACGACCATGCCGACGATCCCCGCGACGATCCCCATCCTCAGGTTCCGACGCGCCAGGCCCCCGGCGATCCCGCTCAAGAGGCCGATCAGCCCCGCGAAGATCCCGTATCCCAGCGCGGCGTTCTGGGCCGCCGCCCGATTCGCCAATCCATACATGCTATTCGAGAGGGACAGTTCGAGGGTCAGCGTGGGGTCGAATCGACCCAGGGTGAACTCGCCGATTCCCCAGCCCGCGAGCCCCGCCACCAGCGACGCCACGATCGCCAGCAGCGCGGCCTTCATTCCCGCGGGCGCGGGGGCCGACGGCGCGGGCGACGGCGAGGGAGTCGCAGGGGTCGAGACGGGGGGTTCGGTGGGGGTGGGTTCCGGCGACGACATGGGAGGTCCTTTCGGGTGAAGCCGCGACGACACTGGGGCTCGGTCGGTCCCACGCGACCGAACCAAACCGTACCGAATCGACGCCGGGAGCATGATGTGGATGCGCCCATACTTTCCCGCGACTCCGCCCGACGCAAGGGCGTCGGGGGCTTTCCCGTTCTCCGATGAATCCGCTCGCCCTCCGAACCGGAACCCGGGAGAATTGTCGAAAGAAAACGGGTGAGCCGACGAATCACCTCT
The DNA here is from genome assembly GCA_050249155.1 of Isosphaeraceae bacterium. Taxonomy (GTDB): domain Bacteria; phylum Planctomycetota; class Planctomycetia; order Isosphaerales; family Isosphaeraceae; genus JBFWRA01. Next base: position 1,816 of record JBFWRA010000400.1, read on the forward strand.
GATTCGACCGCCTTCCCTCCCACGACCCCGCGAGAGGATCGTCGTCGCATGCGCCCCTCGTTGCTCGTCATCGTCGCCAAGGTCACGATCAAGGCCACGCTCCACGCCACCGGGGTCGCGGGCCTCTGGTCGGTCTTCGAGGAAATGCCCGAACTGTTCAAGGAAGTCTGGATGCAGTGGACGGGCGAGGTCACCACGCCCGAGGCCCGCGGCCGCGACCTCGAAGCCACCACCCAGGCCGGTGACGACACGATCGACCAGGCCGTCGACGACCCCTCCGTTCGGGAAGTCCTCGACCAGGTCCCGCCCGAGAAGCGCCCAGACGTCGCCCGGGACGCCAGGGCCGTCCTGAAGCAGATCCGGGCCAACGCCCGCCACACCTTCCGTCGTCCCGACGACCCGACCGGCCTCACCGTTCCCCCCGCGCTCGCGCCTCGCGAGGCCAGGGACCTGATCCCGATCCTCATGGCCCGCAAGCCCCGGTTCGCCCGGGGCGATCGACCCATCGCCGGGATGGACTGGGAGCTTGAGGAACTCCTGGGTATTGGCGGGTTCGGCGAGGTCTGGAAGGCCAGGCACCTGCATCTCTCCAACGAGCCCCGCCGCGCCTTGAAGTTCTGCATCGACCCGGAGGCCCAGGTCCGCTTGCGAACGGTCGAGGCTGTGATCTGCGATCGGGTCCGGCGCAGGGGACACCACTCGGGGATCGTCCGCCTGATCGACACCAACCTCAGCGCCGATCCTCCTTGCCTGCACTTCGAATACGTGCCGGGGGGCGACCTCGCGGGCCTGGTCCGGCAGTGGAAGGGGCGGGGCCGTTATCCCTCGCACGACCTGATCGCGAAGGCGATGCTCCAGATCGCCAAACCGGTGGCGTTCGCCCACACCCTCGATGAACAGATCGTCCACCGCGACCTGAAGCCCTCGAACATCCTGGTGGCGCGCTCCCCCGACGGCAAGAAGATCCTGTTCAAGATCACTGACTTCGGCATCGGCGGGATGGTCAACCCGAACTCGGCAGCGAGGTCGCGGGCCGGCAGCCTCCGGAGCCTGGCCTACCTCCAGGCGATCAGCGGGTCGGGCACCCCGCTGTACGCCTCGCCCGAGCAGATGAAGGGGGAGCCCGTCAGCCCGACCGACGACGTCCACGCCCTGGGAGTGATCTGGTACCAGCTTTTGATCGGCGACCTGACCGAGGGCCGTCCCGGCGGCGACGGCTGGAAGGACGACCTCGCCGAGAAAGGAATGCCCGAGCCGTTGATCCGCCTGCTGGGCTCCTGCTTTGAAAAGGCGAAACGCAGGCCGCCCAACGCCCAGGAGTTCGTGGAGGTTCTGGAGCGGCATCTCGCGGAATCTTCCGATCGTGAATCAAATCCCGTAGGGTCCGCTATTGCGGACCAAACCCAAAATATCTCAACGCCACCCAAAAATTCAGATGTTGAAAACAGGTCCGCGATCGCGGACCCCACACATCGCGAACCCCCGGCGGCCGAGGATGCGACCTCCGACCTACCGGAGGAACACGCCGGGAGTGGGGGTTGGGGAATCGCGGTCACCGCGTTCGTGGTGGTTCTCGTGCTCCTGGCCTTCTGGATCAGGCGACCCGAGCAAGCGGAGGCTACCCCCGGCTCAATCGCTTCCAATCCCCCGGTGGTCACTCCTGGCTCAACTCCCCCCAACCCGCTAAGGGCCACCCAAACCCCGCTAATGGCCTCTCCGGACGATCCCAGGACCGAATCGGCTCCGATCCCGGATCCCCCACTCCCTGAACCCGAGAAACTGGTCGAAACCAGGGCCGTGCCGAACGCGGCACCTCCTGATCCACCAAAAGCCGCGCCCCCGGCTTCACCTCCGCCGCCCGACTCCAATCCACAGATCGCCGAACGCGCCGCGCGAAACGCGTCGAACCCGACCACCCCCACCGACAAGCCCGCCGCGACCACGTCCTCGTACACCAACTCCCTGGGCATGACGATGATCGGAATCGAGCCCGGGGAATTCGACATGGGATCAAGCAAGGATCAGATCGACAAACTCCTCAAGCTCTATCCCAAGTTGGAGCGAGAATGGTTCGACGATGAGCAACCTCAGCACAAGGTGCGGATCACCCGGCCTTTCCATCTCGCGAGTCATGAGGTCACCGTCGGGCAATTCCGCCGCTTCGTGGAGGCCACTGGCTACCAGACGGAGGCGGAACGAGCAAAGGAAACAAGTACCTGGCGCAATCCTGGTTTCAAGCAGGAAGACAACCATCCCGTCGTCTGCGTGAGTCACAATGACGCCCTGGCTTTCATTGACTGGCTGAACGAACAGGAATCGCGCGACGGCCGGGGCTACCGCTTGCCGACCGAGGCGGAGTGGGAGTATGCTTGCCGTGCGGGCACCGGGGGGGGTTACGGGGGTACCGACGACCCCGAAACGCTGGTCCGCCTGGCCAACGTGGCGGACGCTTCACTCAAGAAAGCGTTTCCAAACGCCGTCCTCACCCTCAAGGGTGACGACGGATTCGAGTACACGTCCCCCGTCGGCTCATTTGAGCCGAACGCCTGGGGCCTTTACGACATGATCGGCAATGTCTTGGAATGGTGCGACGACTGGTACGACCCCAAGTACTACCAATCATCGCCGGCGGAAGACCCGCGAAATTTGACCAAGGCCGCGTACCGGGTGAGCCGGGGCGGAGGCTGGAACGCCCGCCCGAGGAACTGCCGGCCGGCGCTCCGGGGGTGGTACTCGCCGGGGTACCGGGATTACTTCCTCGGGTTCCGTCTGGCCGCAGTCCGGTAACGGGCATGTCAAGCAAGCAAGGATCCTGGAGCGCAGGCCGCTCAAGGGGGGTCGAAGCGGAGCCGACCCCCCTGAGCGAGCCGGAGCGGAAGGGAGCAAGCCAGCCAGCGGAATTGAAGAAGCGATTTTTATTAAATGCATGCACTCATGGGTAATTTCGATGGCATTCTGGATGATTCAGATTTCGGTCAGGGACCATGGGGAGAGCGTGGAGGAGTTGAATCGATTCTTGAGGGGGCATCGCGTGATCGGTGTGGAGCGCCGTTGGGTGGATCTTGGGGCGGACTCCTACTGGAGTTTCTGTGTGGATTATCTGGAGTCGGGCACGTCAAGCGGTTCGACCCCGCGAGGGGGGGTTGGGGCGGTGGACAAGGTGGATTACCGGGAGGTTCTGAGCCCGGAGCAGTTCGCGAAATTCGTGAGATCGCGGTCGTCGCGGTCGGAGATTTCGAAGTCGGAGGGAGTCCCGGTTTACGCGACGTTCACGAACGAGCGACTGGCGGGGAGGGGTGG
>JBFWRA010000401.1:0-5099 GCA_050249155.1 Isosphaeraceae bacterium
GACGCCGACGCCTGGGCCACGCTCCACAGCGACACCTCGCGCCCCTTCGAAAAGCCGAAATCGGGCCGGATCGCCGTGAAGGTGATCAACCACCTCGGGGACGAGGTCATGAAGGTGTTCAAGGTGTAGCGGTCTGGAACTCCCGATCGCCAGTTCCTTCCCGCTCCGCGGGCAAGGGGGAATCCCAGAGTCGGGAACCGGGCGTTTCACGCCGGGACCGCGATTCCGACCCGACCAGGCCCTTGACTCCGTAGTATGGTACGGAGTTTAGAATGTCCGCCACGAGACAAACAAGGGTTCGCGTGCCATGGGTTCCTTGAAGATCGGCGAGGTCGCCAGACGCTCCAACGTCGGCGTCGAGACCGTCCGGTATTACGAGCGGGAAGGCTTGCTCCGCCAACCCGATCGCAGGCCCTCGGGTTACCGGATCTACGACGAATCGGTCGTGACACGCCTCCGATTCATCCGCCGCGCCAAGGAACTCGGCTTCACACTCTCGGAGATCAAGGAACTCCTCGCCCTGTGGTTCGACGTCGCGACGAGATGCGAGCACGTCAGGCGTCGCGCCGAGGAGAAAATCGCGCGGGTCGAGGCGAAGATTCGTTCACTTGAAAAGATGAAAGAATCACTGAAATCGATCGTCGCCGACTGTAAAACCCGTGACTCGGTGAAAGAATGTCCGCTCTGGTCGGGGCTCGACGAGGATGGCGCCCACGCCCAGACGGCAAACGACGACGTGGGGGTCCCATGAGACGGTTGTGGTGGTCGTTCGTGGCGGTGTTGGGGGTTTCGTTCCTGGTCCTCGGCTGGATCGGGACCCGGATTCACCAGGAAATGCCGCCGATTCCCGAAAGAGTCGTCACTTCCGACGGTCAGACCGTCATCGACGCCGGCGAGATCTCGGCCGGGCAGAACGTCTGGCAGTCGCTGGGCGGCATGGAGGTCGGTTCGATCTGGGGTCACGGCAGCTACGTCGCGCCCGACTGGACGGCCGACTGGCTGCACCGGGAGGCGGTCTTCATTCTCGACCGCTGGGCCAATCGCGACTTCAACGCGGAGTTCGCGACTCTCGACGAGGAGCCGAAAGCCCAGTTGACCGCCAGATTGAGCAAGCTTCTGCGGACCAACACCTTCGACGCCGCCAGCGGGACCGTCACGATCGACCCCGTGCGCGCCGAGGCGTTCCGGGCCAACCTCGCTCATTACTCGACCGTGTTCTCCGAAGGGAACACGAGCTACGCGATCCCCGCCGGAACGGTCACCGACCCGGCTCGCCTCCACAGGCTCGCCGCCTTCTTCTTCTGGACTTCCTGGGCCGCCTCGACCCACCGCCCCAACGACACGACCACTTATACGAGCAACTGGCCCCACGAACCCCTCGTGGGAAACCGACCGACCGGCGAGAACATCGTCTGGACAGGCGTCAGTATCATCATGCTTTTGGCCGGCATCTCGGGAATGGCCTGGTGGCACGCCTCGACGAGTTCCGAGGAGGAAGCCCCCACGCCCCCCGACTCCGACCCGCTGGCACGCTGGGAGGCGACCCCTTCCCAGCGCGCGACGGTCAAGTACTTCTGGGTGGTCTCCGCGCTGATCCTCGCGCAAATGCTTTTGGGCGTGGTGACGGCCCACTACGGCGTCGAAGGGGACGGCTTCTACGGCGTGCCGCTCTCCCGGTGGTTGCCCTACGGCGTCGTCCGCACCTGGCACGTCCAGATGGGCCTGTTCTGGATCGCCACGGCGTGGCTCGCGGCCGGGTTGTTCATCGGCCCGCTGGTCAGCGACCACGAGCCCAAGGGGCAAAGGCTCGGCGTCAACGTCCTGTTCGGGGCCCTGTTGCTGGTCGTCGTCGGCTCGTTGACCGGGGAATGGCTCAGTATTCAGAACCACATGAGCGACGCCGTCTCGTTCTACCTGGGACACCAGGGTTACGAATACGTGGATCTGGGACGGGTCTGGCAGATCGCCCTGATGGTGGGGCTGCTGCTCTGGCTCTTTCTCATGATTCGGGTGCTGACCCCCGCGATTCGGGGGCGGGGTGACCAGCGCCAGCTGGTCGCCCTGCTGGCCGTTTCCACCGGGGCCATCGCCCTGTTCTACGGCGCGGGGCTGACATGGGGGCGACACACGCATCTTTCGATGGTCGAGTACTGGCGATGGTGGGTCGTCCACCTCTGGGTCGAGGGGTTCTTCGAGGTCTTCGCCACCACGGTCATCGCTTTCATCTTCATGCGACTACGACTGGTGCGACCGGGCGTCGCGGCGGCCGCGGCGTTGCTCTCGGCCACGATCTTCCTGTCGGGGGGGATCATCGGAACCTGCCATCACCTGTACTTCACGGGAACGCCCACGGTCGCCCTCGCCTGGGGTTCGGTCTTCAGCGCGCTGGAGGTGGTGCCCTTGACGCTGGTGGGGTTCGACGCGATGCAGGACCTGCGGCGGTCGCGGTCGTCTCCCTGGGTCCGGCGTTACAAGTGGCCGGTCTACTTCTTCATCTCGGTGGCGTTCTGGAACATGGTCGGGGCGGGGCTCTTCGGCTTCATGATCAACCCGCCGATCGCCCTGTACTACATGCAGGGACTCAACACGACGCCGCTGCACGGCCACGCGGCGCTGTTCGGCGTTTACGGGATGCTGGGGATTGGACTGACGCTGGTCTGCCTTCGCGTCCTGATCCCCGGTCGGGAGTGGAAGGAGGGGCTGTTACGATTCGCGTTCTGGGCGCTCAACGGCGGGTTGCTGGCGATGTGCGTGTTGAGCCTGCTGCCCGTGGGCCTGATGCAGACCTGGGCCTCGGTCGAGCGCGGCTACTGGTACGCGCGCGGCGGCGAGTTCCTTCAGAGCGACCTCATGCAAACCCTACGATGGATGCGGGTGCCCGGTGACACGATCTTCTTCGCGGGGGCCGTGGCGCTGGTGGCGTTCATCGCCGGCCTCCGAACCGGGCACTCGTTCCAGGCCGACGAGTCAGATCGGTCCCCTTGACGACGACGGCGCCGTTGCGGTAGAGCCGTATCGCCGTCGAGTGGCCGGGGTCTCGGAACGAGACCCCGGCGCATCGACCAGGGACCGGGGTCTCGTTCCAAGACCCCAGCGACTGTGTTGAACGCCAGGATGATTGACAATTGTCGTTTAGCGGAAAATCCCGGCGTTCAACACAGTCGGCCCGTGTCCTTCGGACATACAAGCCACCCGCCCGGGGGCGGCGAAAATCGGCGTCTAGAAAACGGGGCCGACGCCGATCCACCCGCCGCCAGCCGCGAAGTAACGGCTCCAACGCCGATTCCCGCCCCATTTCATCCGACCCCCGCGAAGCCGAGCAACTCGAAGACCGCGTTGAGAACGATGAAGATCCCGAAGCCCGCGACGACACCTATGGCGATCTTGGCGACGGTGGTCTTCGATTTCATCGACTTATGAGTGAAGGCGAGGACCAAGCCAAGGATAAGCCCGAGGGGCAAGTTGAGTGCGAGTGGCCACATGATGGGCTCCTATCGAGAGAGAAAGCCTCACAAGTTCTCGACCGCTGAATCGACGTATCGTGACATGGTCGATCATACGTATCATCCCGAAGCATGTCTCATTGTCTCGAATCCCGAAGCGAGACGCACAAAGAAACCCGGGCGGGTGGCTGGGGTCTCGTTTCTCGCAACCGGGGTCCAGCCCGATCATGGTGCGACCATCGCGGGCTCGGCGGCCTTTACCGGCCGGGTGCGCGGGCCGTTCAGGAACCTTCCCAGCCAGGTGTATCGTACCATGAATTCATACGTCCAGAGCAGGAACGACGTCACCGCCACCACGATGAGAACGAACTTGGCGAACGCCGGGATCGGCCAGTCCCGCACCACGAGTTGGGCCGCGATGATCAGCGGCAAATGGGCCAGGTAGAGCCAGTAGGCCGAGTCCGAGAGATATCTCGTCCTCGGGCTCTCGACCGGCCAGTATCGGCGGAACAACCCCATCAAGCCAAACGTGAGGAGCCACGGATAGGTCGCCAGCACCGCCACGGTGAGGACTCGGCGCGACAGCGGGTCGAGCCCCTGGCCCGAGGGGCCCGTCCACCCCGCCGTGAGGGCCATCCCCAGCGGCAACAGGACCAGCAGCCCGACCAGGAGCGTCAGCCACCATCGTCGGCCCACGCGACCGGACTCGTCGTCGAATCCGTGGTAGATCGCCCCGAAGCCGAAGAAGACCGCGTAATAGGCGAACACATGTGGGATCGGCAAAAGCCCCGTGGAGGTGTCCGGCCCGAAGATCGGGGAAGAGCCTCCATCGCCCATGAACCACTGGGGGATCATGGTCAGGGGGACCAGCCAGAGGTAGCGGGCCGGTGAGAGGACCAGCCACTCGGGCAGCCGGATCGTGGGGAGCCGCGAGCCAAGGGCGGAAAGGACGGCGTATCCCAGGACCAGCCACCAGAGAAACCAGAGAAACCACAGATGATGGAAGATGGGGATCGCCATGAGCAGGTCCGCCAGGCCCGACTTTCGTCCCGCCGTCGCGCCTCGTTCGCGCAACGCTTCCGTGATCGCGGCCTTGCGACGGCCGAGACCGTCCTCGTCGAGTTCCAGTTGGAGGAGCGAGGCGATATAGCGTGTGGTCCCCTCGTCCAGGACCGCGCCATCCAACGGCGTCTCGCCGCGAGGGTTCGTCGCGTTGACGTTCGCGCCGTTGCGGAGAAGCACGTCAACCGCCTTCTCATGGCCGAGAAAGGCCGCCGCGTGCAGAGCCGTCCCGCCGTCCCAACTGACGGCGTTCACGTCCGCGCCGCGCTGGATCAACAGGTCCATGGCCTCCGCCTGGCCCTTGACCGCCGCCCACATCACGGGCGTTCCGCCACGTTCGGGGTCCACGGCGTCCACCGACGCGCCACTGGCCAGGTGCCGCTCGATGGCGGCCAGGTCGCCCGCTCGGGCGGCCGCCCAGAGGGTCGTCGACCCCTCGGCCAGGGTCGGGCCCTCGGGCTTTCGGGAGGCGGACGTCGTCGCGAGGGTGGAGACCCCGACCGTCAGTGGGACGATCGTGAACATCCCCGCCAGCAACGGAAGGAAGACCCGACGGAACCGATGCTTGACCAGCGCCCCGCGTCCTCGCCTGTG
>JBFWRA010000402.1:0-5095 GCA_050249155.1 Isosphaeraceae bacterium
CAGGTCATGGACGCTCCTCCAGCTTTCCTCGCGCCCGAATTCGCCGTACAGCTCCAGCCCGCTCTCCGGCATCGTCCAGGATGCGGTCAGAGACAGGAGCGCATCATCCGCTTCGACGCCGTCGGACGAAAATCCGAACGTCCAGGCGGCCCGGCTCGGTGCGGCCGACCAGAGCGTGTGATCGAGCGCGGCGAACCCGAAGCCTAAGCCGGGGGCGATGCTCGGATAGAATTCCGCGAAGAGCCCGGTCATGAGGCGGGCGCCCTGATCCGCCGGGGCGAAGAAACGCGAAGCGTCGAGTCGAGCGGCCAGGCCCTGCACGCGGACCGTCCCGATTCCGATCGCGAGCGGACGGCGGGCGCCGACGAGGACGTGTGGGCTTCCGGGGCCGGTGTTGCTCAGCAGGAGCGGATACCGTCTGGCCGGCCCCCACCAGAGGTCCTCCCAGGAGATCGCCGCTCCCACCCGACCGATCGCCAGCTCGGCTGCCGTCTGTCCGGGATCGATCGTCCAGAAGCTCGCCGTCCCCAGGCGCTGGGGCAGGTCCACCGCATGGAAAGGGTACTGAAGCGGATCCTGCGACGGAGCGATGGCGAACGATCGGTTGGCTTGAAAGGAAACGGTGGGACCGACCACGACCTCGAGCGGGCCGCCGCTCCAGCGAAACCCTCCGGAGGCCCCGCCCGAGACCCCCCGCCCTTCCCAGACGGCGCCGTTGTTCCGGTCCACCGGATAGGCGCTCCGATACGCCCCCCGCAGGGCCCATGGGTTGGGCGAGAGGCCGGGGTCCGGACGTCCGGGAGCTTCGGAGCCCGCGCAGCTCCAGCCCCGGAACTGCGCCCCGCGCCGGAGCATGCCACGGTCGGGCGCGCCCTCGAGGAGACGAGGGCCGTCGAGGGTCCACGGTATCCGAAGGCCCCGACAGGACGTCTGGGAGGCGGCGCTCGCCGGGGCCACGACCAGCACGAGCATCGTCGCCCAGAGTGGCATCCCCCCCGCACGGCCCGCGCGTCTCAACGACCGGGGAACCAGAAGGCCGTCACGGTCAGGAGCGCGTTCGTCTCACCGTGTCCCGCGACGGCGTCTTCACCGGCGAGTTCGATGAAGGCACGGTTCATTCGGCGTCCGAATCCAGCCTCCCATCGCAGCACGAGCGACCCGGCGGGCTCGGTCCCCTGCAGGCCGAGCGTCCACTCGACGTCGTGACCGCGGGTACCGAAGCGCTCGGCGAACAAGTCCTGGTAGGCATCCTCGTCATGGCGTACGCGTTCGGCATAGAACCCCACCATCCGACGCCCGGGCAGCAGGTCGAGCGCGAGGTACTGGGCGTCGGATCCGGGGCCGACCCAGGCCCCGAGCAGCTGGCCTCGTTCGGTGTGCCCGGCGCGGACGCGGAAATGCTCGTACCAGGTGACGCGTCGGCTCAGCCCCCTGACCCTGCGGTTCGGCGATCCTTCGAGGTGGGTCAGTTCCGCCGAGAGCCGGACGGGAGTCGCGGACGCGTCGAGCACCTTCTCGATCCCGAGCGTGTACGCGGCGGAATGCCCCGGCTCCCCCAGCAGGTCTTCCATGCTCGCCCAGTAGTCGTCGCGCCCGAACTCGGCGTAGATCTCGGCGTGCGACTCCGGGAGCGTCCAGGAGGCGGTGACGGAGAGAAGCCCGTTGCCTGCGGTGTGCTCCTTTTCCTGGAACGGGAAGGTGAAGAGATCGAGCAGGAGGCCCGACCCTCCGGCCCAGAGATTGTGCTGGAGGCCGGCGAGACCGAGCGTCAGGCCTCTCGCAAAGGAGGGTCGATATTCCGCGAACACGCCGGTGAGCAAGCGCTTGCCCTGGCCCGGCTCCGAGAAGACGGTCGAGCCGTCCAGGCGGCCCCAGAGGAGCTGAAGGCGGAGCGAGCCGATCCCGATCTCGACGGGTCGCGTCAACCCGAGCGCGACGTGGGGAAAGCCCGGTCCCGTGTTGCTGAGGAGCAGCGGGTAACGTCGGGCCGGACCCCACCAGAGGTGTTCCGTGCCCACCGCGACTTCGGCGGGCCCCGCCGCGACAGCCGCCACGGACTCGCCGAAATCCATCGACCAGTATGCGTCCTCACCGAAGCGCTGGGGCCAGTCGAGCTGGTGATACGGGTAGCCGAAGGTAGCCGGTCCCTCCGTTGCCACGGCGAAGCTCCGGTTCTGCTGAAAGGCCGCCGCCGGCTGCAGCGACACTCGGGCGCGACGCCCCGTCCACCGTGCGCCCGCCAACCACGCCGCCGAACCCCCCCGCCCCGACCAGACCAGTCCATCGTTGCGGTCCACCGGATAAGCGGAGCGGTAGGCACTCCGGACGGAGGCCGGAGTGAGCTCGAATCCCGTTCGCTGTGAGTCGATGGTCCGATCCGTGCTGCAGGCCGAGCCCGCCATTCGACTTGCCGTGCGGAGCGGACCGACATCCGGAACTGCTTCCAGGAGCCGTGGACCGTCGAGAGTCCACGGCATCCTCATTCCCTCGCACGCAGTCTGGGCCCGGGCCGACGAGGCGAAGCAGCAGAGAACGACGACCGTGGGAAAAATACCCGGGACGTTCATCCGACACGGGGAAAAAAGTATTCTATTCCCCAACGAGTGACCTTGCCTCGAGGCCGGAAACCGGCAGACATTTGAATTCCGTCGGTCTCCCCAACGGGGGGACCGAGAATAACGCGGGAATTGGACAGAGTGCCACCCGAGGGGCGGCGTTGATCAAGCTAGCATACCGGTGGGTTTCCCAGTTTCGGAGCGCGGTCGCGTACGCCCTGTACGCGATAGCTACTACCGCTGCCTTCGCCCTTTCCTACCTGCTCCGGTTCGAGCTGCGATGGCCGGTCCAGGAATTCCAGACTTTTCTGGAGGTCCTTCCCGTTCTCGTCGGCCTGCGTCTGGTCGCGCACGGATGTTTTCGGCTCACCACGAGCCGGTGGCGTTACGTGGGCGTTTCGGACGTCGTCCGGCTGGTCGGATCCGGTTTGGTCGGGTCGGTTCTGTTCGTGGTCGCACTCGCGGTCCTGAAGCCGGATCCCGTGGTTCCCCGCTCGGTTCTCTTGGCCGAGCTGGTGCTCACCACCTATCTGACGGGGGTGTTTTGGTTCGGGTATAGGCTCTTCATCCAAATGAAGCGGCGTCGTGCGCAGGCCCGCGGCGGTCTCGCCAAGCGAATCTTCATCATCGGGGCAGGGGAAGGCGGGTCGCGTCTCGCCCACGAGATGGTGACCTTTGCGGCGGGCTACGTACCGCTCGGGTTCATCGACGACGATCCGCTGAAATGGGCGATCCGGATCCACGGCGTGGAGGTGCTCGGCGGTACCGGGGACCTCCCCGATCTCGTCGATCGGCACCGTCCCGACGAGCTGGTGGTCGCGCTACCCTCGCTCGACCCGGCCGGGTTGCGGAAGGTGGTCACCCGACTCGAGCCGACCGGGCTGCCCGTCAAAGTGCTGCCCGGAATCGCGGATGTGCTGGAGGGGCGGGTCCATCCCAGCCAGCTTCGTGAGATCCGGATCGAAGACCTGCTCGGTCGGGATCCTGTCGATTTTTCTCTGCCGGCCCTCGCCGATGATTTCTTCGGCAAGACCGTGCTGATCACGGGCGCCGCCGGTTCGATCGGGGCCGAACTCGCTCGCCAGGTCGCCCGGCACACGCCGGGGATGTTGATCCTGCTGGATCAGGCGGAAAGCGCCCTCTATTTCCTCGAGCTCGAGCTGCGCCGCTCCTATCCTGCCGTGGAGATCCAGCCGGTGGTGGGAGACATTCTCGACCGGCACCTCATTGAAGGAATTTTCAACGCACATACCGTCCATCGGACCTTCCACGCGGCCGCTTACAAGCACGTCCCTCTGATGGAGAACAACGTCCGGGAGGCTGTGCGCAACAACGTGATCGGCACGTACCGCCTGGTCGAAGCGGCGGGACGCAATGGCTGCGAGCGATTCGTCCTGATCTCGACGGACAAGGCGGTATCGCCGGTGAACGTGATGGGCGCCACCAAGAGCATGGCCGAGCTGATTACCTCGGCTGCCCAGCGGCAATACCCGCGCACATCGTACATGGCGGTTCGATTTGGGAACGTGCTCGGCAGTCAGGGAAGCGTCATTCCGGTCTTCCGACAGCAGCTGGAGGCGGGCGAGCGACTCACCGTCACTCACCCCGAGGTGAGTCGTTTCTTCATGACGATCCCCGAGGCGAGTCAGCTGGTGCTCCAAGCCTCCCTTCTGCCCGAATCGAAAGGTAGGATCGCGATGCTGGACATGGGGGAGCCGGTCCGTATCCTCGATCTCGCGCGCAATCTCATCCGCCTTTCGGGCGAGACGCGCGACCCGGACTCCCGCATCCGCTATGTCGGACTCCGGCCCGGGGAGAAGCTCCACGAGGAGCTCGTCGCTCCGCAGGAGCAGGTTCTTCCAACCCGCGTGGCCAAGGTCAACCTCGTTCTTCGACCGCACAGCGATGGAATAAAGGAGATCACCCCTTGGATCGACCGGTGGCGGCTGGCGATCGGCGATCCGGAAATGCGTGCCTCGCTGGACGCGCTCTGGGACTTGTGCTCAGGCGCTATTCCTGCTGCCCCCATCGACGTCACGGCTGCAGCCAGCGGCGACTGACCCACTGCGGTCGGTTCCACTGCACGGCCATCGACGCGTTTCTTTCCCCTGCAGCAAGCATTTTCCGACTCGCGTGAGCCGACTGGCCGACAGCGTCGTCTCGAGAGCTGCTCCTCACCGGGCGGTCCCACGTCCCGTGCGTTTGGCGGTGCCCGTGGTCATGGCCATCAAACTCGCCGGGTATTTTGTCGCTTTCCTCACGGCGGCCTTCCTGGGGCGCGACCTGGGGCCGGAAGTGTACGGCGTCTATTCCTTCGGGTCTGCCGCTGCGGCCGTGTGGGCCAGCATACTGACCCTGGGCGCCGGCACCGGAGTCGTCCGCTTCCTCCCTCTCATGAGGCAGCGGGGGGACGATTCCGCGGCCGTGGGGCTGGTGAGGTCCACGGTCCTCCTGGTGCTCGGTCTGTCCATGGCGGGGGTCGTGATTGCCGAGTTGGCGCTTCCGTTCTTCAAGATCGAAAGCGGGATGGCGCGTGGATG
>JBFWRA010000403.1:0-5084 GCA_050249155.1 Isosphaeraceae bacterium
TCGAACGGTTTCGCGTGGCCAGAGACCTGGCGGGCCGCCCGAACCTTGGGCTCTATCGCGTGCTCATTCCCGACGAAAGCCGCGAAACCGAGGGGCTCCACGTCTTTTACGTTCATGAACTTCCCGTCAACGGCGTCTGGATGGGGACGAACTTCGCGATCGTGAAGGAGACGGCGCGGCTAAGGGCGGTCGAGGGGGGGATCGACGAGCCGATCCCCCGGGTCACCGCGCACGAGTTGGGGCACGCCCTGGGACTGGACCACCGCCAGGACCGGACGAACCTGCTCGCCTCGGGAACGACCGGGACGATCCTCAACGCGGGGGAGGTCGCCACGGCGAGGAAGACCGCCCAGTCGATCAAGGGTATGCTCAGCGTGCCGGCCTTACGCGAAGCGGCCTCCCAAAGCGAGGCTCCGCGAGCCCGACGGCTTTGGTCATGGCTCGCCGAGGTACCCGGAGGGGGTGGGGAGGCGAAGGCGGCACTCGAACGACTGGAGGCCAAGCCCGGGGAAGCCGTCCCTTGATTCAGTCGATCGACGGAGTCGGTTGGAAGACCACGGTCTCGACGGCCGCGCCTGGCTTGGGCTGGTTGACCGGCGCGATCGCGTCGAGTGGCAGGTCGGCCTCCCAGACGTCGAAACCGTCGAGCGACCAGAGGGGCCGTACCTTGCCGGGGTGCCGGGCGGCCAGTTCTTCCAGAACTCTCGCGAGATCTTGATCCGGGGACCAGGCCACCTGGCCATTCACGGCCCAGGGAAACCTGCGATCCGTGACGCAAACGATGGGTCGACCGGGTTGGAACCGCTCCCGATAACGCTGTCCAAGCCTTGGCCAGTAAGGGCGATACTCGACCGCGCCGACCGCGCCATGCGTGAGATTGGCGACCACGATCGCCACAGGCGTCTGCGCGACGATGGCGTCGATTCCCCGGCGTTCGAGTTCCAGCGCGAGCGGATGGGCGGGTGCGATTCGGTCGAGATCGGCCGCGATCGTCGCTTGGACAGTCGTCCACGAACCGATCAGCACGAACGCCGCGGTGAACCGCCAGCGCTCGGGTAGCCCGAGGATTCCCGAGGCGAGCAGGCCCGGAAGGACGGCCCAGACCGGAACGAGATATCGAACCGAGGAGGAGTTTGGGCTGGTTCCTTGAAGCAGGTAAAGGGCGGCCGCGACCGCGAGGAACAGGAAACCGAGCCGCTCCGGGCCGCCGGGAGCGTCCCCCCTCAAGGCCGCGAAACGAAGCCAATCCGCTCGGTTCCGCCAGGCTTCGCCCGCGAGGAGGAGACCGGACACAGTCGCGACGATGGGGGAGATCCGAAGCAGACCCGTCGCGATCGAGGGCCAGCGGATCTCCGGAGGGTCCACTCCCTGGCCAATCATCATGCTTTCCACGGCTCTGGGGTCGCTACCGATCAGGAGGCCGAGCGCGTCGATCCCGGACCGGACGTTCGGCCAGCAGTTCCACGGGGCGGCGAGCCAGACCGGCAGCGAAGGCACGGCTTCCCAGATCCCGGCCTTCACGAGCAGCCCCTGGATCACGAACGGGGAGAGGGCCAGGGTCACCCCGAGCACCGCGAACGGGCGGGGCGCGAGTGTTCCAAGGACCAGGCTCAGGCCCCCCGACCACCAGGCGGCGAACCCCACCAGCGCGACCACGCAGAGTGCGCCGAGCGCTTGCCCGGTGGTTCCGTTGATCCTTCCACCGAACGTCACGTAGGGCGTGCCACCGTCGACGGCCGAGGGATCGACGTGAACGCAGAACGTGGTCAGGCAGAGCCAGGCGAGGCCGATCGCCAGCCAGACCAAGAGCGCGGCGGGAGTGTCCAGCCAGTTCCACTTGATCGCCCGACGTGTTCGCAGGTCCTGGCCATGCCGGCCGAACGCCCAGTCGAGCGCGAGCGTCACGTACACGATCAGCGAGAGGGGATTGAGGAAATACCCCAGCGCCAGGAAGAAGCCGCACCCGAACTGACCCGCGGGTCCCAATGGTGCCCGCCCAGGGGTCGTGACGTGGCGATAAAGGGCCAGCGCCCCGAGGGTCCAGGCCAGGGCCTCGACGTACCCGCCGCGGGGCACCACGCCCCAGACCGTCAGCATCGGACCGCAGAAGACGCTGAGCAGCGCGGCGAGTTGTCCGTACGCCCGGCCTCTCCAACTTCGCCAGAGGGCGAATTGACCGGCGACGAAAAGCCCGAAAACGAGCCAGGGGGCCAGACTGACGACGCTCGGCGAGTGACCGAACAACTTGACGAACCCCGCGGCGATCGTCGGCTCGACCGCTCCCATGTAGCGCTGGCCGTCGAAGAACAGGGGGAAGCGCCTGCCTTCCGCGACGTCGAGGGCCATCAGGCCGACGACCGATTGGTCGTGGTCGAGCATGCCCTCGGCGCGAACCATCATTGGCAGTCGGGAGATCAAGGCGACCACGAGCCAGAACAGCGTCGCGAGGACGTCGGCGCGGGTCCAGGGTGTCGGGTCCCCTCGCCTTGGGGAGTCGGCCATCGTCGCATCTCTCGCGCGGAGGGTCGGGCCCTCGGCGCGCCACGACGCCGGGCGCAACCGGGACGGGCCCCGCCTCCACACTAGGACGAATCGCGACGAAGCGACGACGACGTCAGGAGGAATCGCCGCCGAAGGCCTGCCGGGCGCATCCCGCGGCGCCGATGAATCCGGCGTCGCCGCCGAGTTCGGCGTAGGACAGGCGCGTCTTCTCCGCGGGGATCGGGAACGCCAGGGACTCGACGTCGGCCCGGATCATGTTCAGGAACCCCTGGCCCGCCGCGATCATCCCACCACCGAAAAGGACGACGTCGGGGTCGATCGTGTGCATCAGGCTCACCGCCCCCACGGCGAGGTAGCGGGCCGTCTCCCGCATCAAGCGAACGGCCAGCGGATCGCCACGGTCGGCGGCCTCGGCGATCGCCCTGCTGGTCAACGTCCCCTGGGAGTGCGGATCGTGCAGCGAGGAGTTCGGTTCCTGTTCCAGTCCCTCGACGGCGCGCTTCACCAGCGCGGTCGCCGAGGCGTACCCTTCCAGGTGGCCGTAGGCCCCGCAAGAACACTGACGGCCACCCTCCATCTGGATGATGATGTGTCCGCACTCCGCCCCGTGGCTGTGTCGACCCTGCAAGATCCGGCCTTCCACGAC
This sequence comes from Isosphaeraceae bacterium, assembly GCA_050249155.1. Lineage (GTDB taxonomy): Bacteria > Planctomycetota > Planctomycetia > Isosphaerales > Isosphaeraceae > JBFWRA01. The sequence continues at coordinate 3,149 of JBFWRA010000403.1, forward strand.
GATTCCGCAACCGATCCCGGTTCCCAGGGTGAACATGACCAGGCTCTTGGTGTTTCGCCCGGCCCCGGCCCAGTATTCGCCGAACGCCGCGGCGTTCGCGTCGTTCTGAAGGATCGTTCGCGCCTGGAGTGACTCGGCGAGCCGCTCCCGGATCGGGAAGTCGTTCCAACCGGGGAGGTTCGGGGGGTCCAGCAGCATGCCGGCGTCGATATCCATCGTCCCTGGCGAGCCGAGGCCGACCCCCTTGATTTCGGACCAGGACAGTCCGCTGGCCCGCACGGCCTGCCGACCGGCTTCCGAGAGGTTCTTGATGCCGACCTCGGGACCGCGTTCGGCGTTGGTTTCCACGCTGACCGAAGAGATCGGACGCCCCGAATCGTCGACGACGCCGCTCTTGACGTTGGTGCCCCCGAGGTCGATTCCCAGGTAGAATGGTGGTCGCGGGTCTGGCGCGTTGATCATGGCGCGTTCGGGCCTCGGGCGATGCGGATCGGCGCGGGATCTCAGGCCGACGACAATGGGGAGTGAGGCATCCGATGCTAAGGCAACACGTCGGCGAGGTCAACTCAACCGGGGCCCTCACCCGCCGCGCCGTCGTGGAGGCCGTCGATGGTCGCGGTCGGGGCTGTCCGTCCGACGGTCCGGCCTGGCTCGCCACGGCTCCGACACCTTCGAGACGCCTTTTCCTGGCGGGCGCGTTGAGTTTGGGATTCTGGGGTCGGGTGGGAGCGCTGGCCGCTGTTCCCTCGGAGACGACTGACGCCGTGAAGGCCGCCCTGTACCGAGCCGAGAAGGCGGGGCTGAAGGGGCTGGGCACGACCGCGACCGAGCATTACGTCGCGGTGGGTGACTCGCTGGAAGCGTTTCGCAAGGAGGCGCTGGATCTGTGCGAGCGCCTGGGCGCGTCGTTCCTCTCCCACTTCCGCGCGAAAGGCTTCGAACTCGATTGGCCCGCGTCACCCATGACCGTCGTGGCGCTGGCGAGTCGGGAATCGTACGTCGCCTTCAAGGGGACCCCGGCGTCGGAATTCGAAGGGGGCTACTACGAGGTCCTGGCCGACCGCCTGGTGATCTTCGACTTTCGGGAAGGGGGGGCCGACGCCCCCGCGCCGCCGGCCAACGCTCGACGGATCAACACGTTTTCTCTGGTTCACGAGGCCAATCACCAGTTGACCTTCGGCACCCGAATGCTCGATCGGAAGGCCGACGTGCCCGTGGCCCTGAGCGAGGGCCTGGCGACGTACGGCGAACTCTGGCAGAGCGCCCGCCCGATCATCGGACAGGTGAACCGACCCAGGCTGGCCGTGCTGTCGAATCCCGGAGGCGTGGTCTGGATCGAGGTTCAGCGGCTGTTGACCGACGACGACCTGTTTCGAAACCCCGAGACCGAGCAACTCGCCTACGCGGAAGCCTGGCTCCTGGTCGCGCAACTTCTCAAAACGAAGGCGGGAACCGCCAGGCTCATCGCCTACCTCGATCGGCTCCGAGGGAAAAACGATCCAGGAACCCGGCTGTCCGACGCGACGGAGGCGCTCGGGGACCTGAATCGACTGGACCGCGAACTCAAGCGGAGCGCGAACCTCTTGATCCGAAGGTAGTTCGGTCGCGTTAACCGAGCACCGGGTTGAGTCCCATGTTCTTCCGCATGTCGGCGCGTTGCTTCTCGTAGTTCATCAGGAGTTTTCGGTCGCGGAAGTGCTGCCGTTCCTTTTTGGCCTGGGCGCGCAGCACCAGTCGGCGGAATCCCAGAGAGGTGAGTTCGCCCTGGCCCCGGTAACGGGCCCGAAGGCGTTTCGCGGGCTTCTCGCCGAACGCCTCGATGATCTCGTCGTCGAGGGAGACGAAGAACTGGCAGTGTCCGGGGTCTCCCTGTCGGGCGCTACGGCCGGCGAGCTGACGGTCGATCCGGCGCGACTCGTGGCGGTCGGTCCCGTTC
>JBFWRA010000404.1:0-5077 GCA_050249155.1 Isosphaeraceae bacterium
TGAGGTACTGGCCATTGGCCAGGTTCCATGAGGCGTCGGCGTTTCGACCGGTGAGTCGATCGTCGCCGGCGCGGCCACCGATCAACGCGTCGACGTTGGTGAATCCACCGGCGATCGACGCCTCGGTCCCGGCGAACCCGTCCACGCCGCCCAGGGCGCTGAGGGTGGCCTGCCGGGTCGATCGGTAATCCGACCAGTCGACGGTGTCGATCCCCGCCCCGCCGTCGATCGCGCCGCCGAGGATCGCCCGGTCGTCGATCACGAAGGAATCGTCGCCGGCTCCGCCGAGGAGGCTGACCGCGCTGGAGTTCCTCACCGCGAAGGCGTCGGTCCCCGAGCCGCCGGTCAGGGCCTCGAAGCCCGAGAAATCGACCGATCGGCCGCTGGTGTAACGACCGGCCGACACGTCCCAGGACGCCTGGGAGTCCAGGCCGGTCAATCGATCGATGCCGGTGCCGCCGACGAGGGCCTCGACGTTGTCGAACCCGGCGGAGACCGACGCCTCGGTCCCGGCGAATCCGTCAATGCCGCCCAGGGCGCTCAGGACGACCAGTCGAGGGGTCGACGAGGCCGACCAGTCGATCGTGTCCGAGTCGTCCCCGCCGTCGATCCGGCCGGAGAGCGTTCCTCCCGCCGCGAACCGGAAGACGTCCTTTCCCTTGAGACCGGAGAGGTTGGCGACCACCGCGCCGACGATGGTGAAGTCATCCTCCTTCTTGCCGCCGACCAGGTCCTCGAAGCTCTCGAAGCCGAGCGTCGCGTTCCCGTTGGAATAAGAGCCAACGGCGGCCACCCGCCAGACCGCCGAGACGTCTCGGCCCGTGAGTTGATCGACGCCCGAGCTTCCCCGAATCGCGTCGACGTTGGTGAATCCACCAACGATGGAGATCTCTGTTCCCGAGAATCCATCGAGGTTCCCCGAGTTGACCAGCGCGACCCGCCGGGGGGTCGACGCCGCCGACCAGTCGACGGTATCGATTCCCGCGCCGCCGTCGATCGAGCCGGCGACGACCGCGCCCGCCTCGAACCGGAAGACGTCGGCCCCCGCGGATCCCGCCAGGGTGACGGCCTGGGTGCCGGCGATCTGGAAGGCGTCGGCCGCCGACCCGCCGACCAGGGACTCGAACCCGGTGAACCCCAGCGTGGTGCCGCTGACGTACTGACCGGCCGCCAGGTTCCACGAGGCGTCGGCGTTTCGGCCGGTGAGTCGATCGTCGCCGGCGCGGCCACCGATCAACGCGTCGACGTTGGTGAATCCACCGGCGATCGACGCCTCGGTGCCGGCGAACCCGTCGGTCGCCCCCAGGCCGCTCAGCGTCGCCACCCGGGTCGACGCGTAGTCCGACCAGTCGAGGACGTCGACTCCAGGACCGCCGTCCAGAAGGCCCCCGATCCTGGCTCCGTTGGCGAAGGTGAAGACGTCGGGCCCCGCGCCTCCGACCAAGCTGACGGCCTGGTTGCCCGAGATCGCGAAGGCGTCGGCCGCCGCGCCTCCGACGAGGGCCTCGAACGCGTTGAACCCCAGCGAGGCTCCGCTGAGGTACTGGCCATTGGCCAGGTTCCATGAGGCGTCGGCGTTTCGACCGGTGAGTCGATCGTCGCCGGCGCGGCCACCGATCAACGCGTCGACGTTGGTGAATCCACCGGCGATCGACGCCTCGGTGCCGGCGAACCCGTCCACGCCGCCCAGGGCGCTGAGGGTGGCCTGCCGGGTCGATCGGTAATCCGACCAGTCGACGGTGTCGATCCCCGCCCCGCCGTCGATCGCGCCGCCGAACGACGATCCATCGGGAACCTGGAACGTGTCGATTCCCGCGCCGCCGACGAGGGCCTCGTACCCAGAGAGGGCCAGGGTGCGGCCGCCGGAAGAGTAACTGGGAGCGGCGCTGAGGGCCCAGGTCGCCGCGGTCGTCCCGGTCTGGTCGCGGAGGACGTCGCCGGCGGCGGACGAGCCGGTCAGTCGATCGACGCCGAGAAACGCGACCGGGCCGATTCCCGAGTACCCTTGTTGATCCGACTTCTCCAGGGCGGTGGTCGAGCCACCCGGGAAGGAGGAGAGGTCCAGGACGTCGGAACCGCCGCGGGCGTCGAAGACCGCGGCGAGTCCCGCCGCGTGGAACGAGGCGTGGATCAGGAGGGTGTTCCCCCCCGCGGTGCCGACGACCCGGACGAGGTTGTCCGCGGCGGGGTTGATCACCTGGGAGGCGACCACCGCGGACGTCGAGGCGTTCACCAGACGGACGGTCGTCGTCGCGGCGTCGTAGCTCAGGACCTGGCTGGTGCTGGCGTTCGAACCGACCGGGCCGGTGGCCAGCTCCACGCCTCGACCGCCAGTCAAATCCTCGATCCTCCCGAAGCGGAGGGTCTGGGTGCCGATCGTGAAGGTCGGCTCGGCGGTCAGGTTCCAACGGGAGGACGGGGCGTTGGTCCGGTCGATCAGGGTGTCCCGGGTGGAGAGCGACCCGAGGACCGCGTCGATCCCCACGAATCCGACGGTGCCCGACCCGCGGAATCCCTCCGGGGCGGAGCTTTCGAGGGAGACCTGGATCGGCCCGGCGGAGGGTCCGAAGTCGAGCGTGTCGACGCCGGTCCCCGCGCCGCCGTCGATGATTCCGCCGGGAGGGGTCGTGATCCGGAAGACGTCGTCGGCCGAGCCGCCGACGAGTCCCTCGAAGCGGGAGAACTGAAGGGTGCCGCCGCTCTGGTAGGTGCTGGTCGCCGCCAGGTTCCAGAGGGCGCTGGCGTTCTGGCCGAGCAGCCGGTCGTTCAGGGACTGACCTCCGACGAGGGTCTCGACGTCGTCGAACCCGGCCAGGATCGACGGTTCGACGCCGCGAAAGCCGTCGAGGGAGCCAGGGCCAAGGAGGGTGGCCGCGCGGGGGCTGATCGTGGCCGACCAGTCGATCGTGTCGCTCCCCGCGCCGCCGTCGATCGCGCCCTGGACGGTGGTCCCGTTGGCGATCCGGAAGACGTCGTCGCTGGAACCACCCGTGAACGAATCGAACCCGGAGGCGGAGAGGGAGCGCCCGCCGCTGGAATAGAGGGCGATGACGGCCAGGTCCCACGAGGCGCTGGCGTTCATTCCGGTGAGGCGGTCGTTGAGCGATTGGCCCCCGAGAATCGCGTCGACGTGGGTGAATCCACCGGCGATCGACGCCTCGGTGCCGGCGAACCCGTCGGTCGCGCCCAGCGCGTTGAGGACGACGTTCCGGGGCGTGACGGACGCGGAGAGGTCGAGCGTATCCACACCGGTCCCGCCGTCGATCGGTCCGGCGAGCGATGCGCCGTCGGCCAGGACGAAGCGATCGGCCCCCGCGCCGCCGGAGAGCCGTTCGAGCCTGGCGCCGCTGACGAGGAACGTGTCGGCCCCGCCGCCGCCGGCCAGGGCCTCGAACCCGGAGAATCGAAGGACCCGAGTCCCGGATCGGTAGGCCGGAGTTCCGCTGAGTTCCCAGGACGCCGAGGAAGCGCCCGTCGCGTCGGTCAGCGAGTCGCCGACGCCCGCGCCTCCCACGATCTCGTCGATGCCGGCGAAGCCGAGCGGGCCGGTCCCGTCGAAGCCCCCGGCGCTGGACCGCGAGAGCGTGACCGCCAAGGGACTGGCCAGGGCGGAGAGGTCCAGCGCGTCGCCAGGCCCCGCGCCGCCGTCGATTCCACCGGAGAGCGATCCTCCCGGCGCGATCGCGAAGACGTCGGGGCGGGAGCCGGCCCCCACGAGGTTCTCAAACCCGGCGAACCGGGAGGAGCCGACGGTCCCCGACCCTGGCCCGTCGATCCGCCACGCGTTATCGGCGTTGGGACCGGCCAGAGTATCGGTCCCGCTTCCCCCGGTGACGTCCTGAATCGCCGTGAATCCCAGGAGGCCGGTGGCCGTCCCCGCGGCGAGGTCGACCGAGACCGACCTGTTCGTCGCCGAGTAGTCCAGCGCGTCGGCCCCGCCGCCCCCCTGGACGGTCCCGTTGAATCCTGGCTTGTCGTCGAAGGCGAAGACGTCGCGGACCAGGCCGCCGACCAGGCCCTCGACCTTGTCGAAGCTCACCAGGCCGACCCGCCCCGCGCCCGCGCCGGTCAGGTTCCAGGTCGAGTCGACGTCGGGGCCGCGCAGGACGTCGCTCCCCGCGCCCCCCTTGTAGTCCAGGGTCGCGCCCGAGACGCTCGACAGGGCGTTGGCGAGCGTCGCGTCGACGCCGAGAACGTCGTCGCCGCCCCCAAGGTCCGCCACGATCCGGGCGTTGGCCCCCACGACGAGCACCCCGCCGCCAATGTTCGAGGTATAGGCCCCTCCGTTGGCGCTATACTCGAGCTGGCGAGTCGCGTTGACCCGAAGCAGCAGCGTGTCGGCGGCGCCGTCGCCTGTGAACGTCGCCCCGTTGGCGGTCAGGCGGGGGACGATCGAGAGAAGCGTTCGAGACTCCAACCCGGGCACCCCTTCGATCTGATATCGCCGACGGCGACGAATCTGTTCGCGCTTGCGGGCTTTGACCTCACGCTCGGGGTGGCGACGAAATGGCATGGGAAGTCCCTCGCGATGGTTGCGTGTCGGGGTGGATCTTCGAGAAATCGACGAGAGGTTCGCGAGGAGGGGGCCTCCTCGACGGGCGCGCGCCGGCCCGTTCGGGCGCGTGGAGGTCACCCGATCGGGCCTGGAGCGTCGATGATGAAGGCGGCACTTCGAGCCTCGCGACTCGAAGCGTGGGACGGATGCGCCGGGCGGCCCCCGAGCGGATTCGAGGCGTCTCGCCGACAGTCATGCGTCATCCGGGCGCGGGTTCCCTCACCGCCACGCGAATTTTTTTCGAGGGGCGTCGGGACCGACCCTTTGGGAAGGGTGGGGGTCTCGTGCGAGAGACCCCGGCGCGTCGGCCTGAGGACCGGGGTCTCGCGGGCGAGACCGCCAGCCAGCCTCGTCCCATGCGCGCGTGAGAATCGACCAGGGGATACCCACGCGACTCTACCCTGGGGGTTCGTCGCCCGACAACCACAACGTCGTAGGCAATACAAGTTCACGCGCGGGTTGTCCCGGGCACCCCTGCCGCGCACAATCACCTACGCTACCCGACGTCTCATCATCATCGAT
>JBFWRA010000405.1:0-5075 GCA_050249155.1 Isosphaeraceae bacterium
GCATAACGGGAACCTGAGCGACGGCATCCTGTACCCGAGAGAGGCCACGAACGCGGGCCGGCCCTTCGACAAGAACTACGCCGAGACGCGCATGCGCAACGAGCCCGTCGCCGAGGTCAAGCAGGTCAAGGGGCAGTCGGAAACCACCCCCACGCTCTCCCCCGACGACGAATTCGCGAATTACGAGGTCTTCGTCTGGCTCCTCCTCGGCGCTCAGGGCGTTCCGCGAGAGGACGGAGGCTACATTCGCCTGGCCTACCGGGACGGGATCGCGATGCGAGGCGCGCTGGGCTTCAACCCGTACAAGTTCGGCATGGTGGGCGCGTCCGACGCGCATAGCGCCGCGTCGTCGTATCGCCAGGAAGACTACTTCGGCCAGCACTCACTCTTCGACGACACTCCGGAAAAGCGGCTCAGCCCGGTCAAACACCTGAACATGGACAACCGTCAGGTCGGCACGGCCGGCCTCACCGCCGTCTGGGCCGAGGAGAACACTCGCGAATCGATCTGGGACGCCATTCAGCGCAAGGAGACCTACGCCACCAGCGGCCTTCGCATGAAGGTCCGCCTTTTCGGTGGTTGGGAGTTCGACAAGGACGAAATGGAAAACGCGGACTGGGTCAAGACCGGGTACGCCAGTGGCGTGCCGATGGGGGGCGACCTCCCCGAACCCCGTTCCAAGGCGCCCAGGTTCCTCGTCTGGGCCCAGAAAGATCCCGACGCGGCCAACCTCGACCGCATCCAGATCGTCAAGGGCTGGGCCAAGCGCGGCCAGAGCTTCGAGAAGGTCCACGACGTGGTCTGGGCCGGCGACCGCGTACCCGATCCGTCCAGCGGCAAGGTGCCCAGCGTCGGCGGCACCGTCGACGTCTCGAAAGGCACGTACACGAACACGATCGGCGCCGCGGAGCTCAAGACCGTCTGGACCGATCCGGACTTCGATCCGACTCTCGACGCGTTCTACTATGCTCGCGTGTTGCAGATTCCGACGCCCCGCTGGACCACCATCGACGCGGCCAGGCTCAACGTGGTCCCTCCGGACGTCGTTCCCGTGACCGTTCAGGATCGAGCCTGGTCCTCTCCCATCTGGTACACGCCCCCCGCGCGGGCCCGCGGCGACGCCGATCCGGGCCTCACCGTGGCGGACCTCGAACGCCAGGGCGCCCAGACCCTTGACGACGCCCAACTGAATCGGTTGATCGTGGGCAAGACGCTCAACGTCCACAACACCGTCACCGGACGACGGTTCGAGCTCTTTTTCAGCACCGACGGCCGGCGAATCGTCACGGCCGTGAACGGGAAAACGCCCGATCGCTCGACGCTGGGGGACGCCTTGCACGGAACCCAGGCCCACTACGAAATTCGCGATTCCCGGCTGGTCACGACCATCGGAGGCACCCCGTTCAAGGTGTCCGTTCACAAACTGGGAGATCGATACGTCGCGTCACACGGTCACGAATTCGGCTTCGCCAACTACGAAGTCGAAGAGGCACCCTGACGGCACACGGGACGTGGCCGACAGGTGTGGTTCCCAAGAGGGAGTCGCTCCTTGACGCCCGCTGGACCCATCGCGTTCCCGGCACGACGGAAGTCCTTGCGTATCCGTCGATTTCCTGGCGACGAAGTGGGTCGACCCCGGGCCGGACAGAATTCCTCAGACGGCCGTGGACGACTCGCCATTGACCTCGGCCGATCTCAATCTCAGGTCCTCGGACGGCGTCGATCCCGGAACGGAGTCGACGAGCTGCTCTCTCGCGTCGTTGGCCGCCAGGGCTCGAACGACCGTCCGGACATGATGAACCAACGTTTCGAGCTGAAACCGGAGGAGCCTGGTGGCGACCTCCTCCCAGGCTCGTAGCGACTCATGTTCCACAGGGCTACGCAAGACCTCCTCCACCGCCTCGATGAACTCCTCTGGGCGAGCGAATCGCCAAATGATATGGGAAACGCCACAAGCGTGTGCGAGATCCAGCGGTGGTTCCCACACCGCCATGGCGTCGACCAGCAGGATCGGCAACTCGCGGAGCGGTCCCGGCTCGGACCGAATGGTGTGAGCGAACTCGAACCCGCCGATCTCTTTCACGAAGAGATCGATGATGGCGAGGTCTGGGAGTCGCTCGCGGGCGATCCGAAGGGCGGATTCACCGTCCTCGGCTTCCAGGATCTGATATCCCTTTCGAGCGAGGAATCGGATCAAAGCGATTCGATTGAGACTCCGGTCATTCACGATCAAGATCGTTGCCAATGGAGCGACCTCCTCAATTGAAGTGGGTGTGCGGGCCGACTCGTCGGGAACCGATAACACACGAGGAGTTGCGTCGACGACGAGTTCCCGCCTGATCTCTCAGAACCATTATCGTGGTTTCCGCGCGGACGGTTCTGGCGTTCCGGCTGGGACGCGACCCTCGGGTCGGCCCGGACCCCGTGTCCGCCCCCTATCGAACCTTTCCCCGACCGGTGCTCGACGGCGGCGTTGGGGTTGAACTGACAGGCCCTTTGCCCCGAAGATAGGTGCGTTCCGGGAACCTTCGACAAGGCGCCCCGAAACTTCTCGGTCCCAGCGAACCGAAGGCACCTTCCGCGATGAACGCCCAAGAACTCTGGTCGCGCCACCAGCGCTTCGCCTGCCGCCTTCCCGCCATCGGCCTGAGCCTGGACGTCAGCCGGATGGCGTTCTCCGACGACTTCATCGCTCGGATGGGACCGGTGATCGACCGCGCCTTTGGCGCCATGGACGAGCTGGAACGGGGCGCGATCGCCAACCCCGATGAAAACCGAATGGTGGGGCATTATTGGCTTCGCGCCCCCGAGCGCGCGCCCGACCCCGAGATCACTCGAGCGATCCGCGACACATTCCAGGCCGTCAAGTCGTTCGCGGCCGACGTCCACTCCGGCGCGATCAAGCCGCCCGGCGCGTCGCGATTTCGACAGGTCCTCTCGATCGGGATCGGCGGCTCGGCCCTTGGCCCCCAGTTCGTGTCCGACGCCCTGGGAGACTCCAGGACCGACCGGATGGCCGTCGCCTTCCTGGACAACACCGACCCCGATGGCTTCGAACGCGTGCTCCAAGGGCTTCAAGACCGCCTGGGCGAGACCCTGTGCCTGGTCATCAGCAAGAGTGGCGGCACGCCCGAGACCCGCAACGGGATGCTCGTCGTCGCCGAGGCGTATCGCGCCGCGGGCCTGGAGTTCGCCAGGCATGCCGTCGCGGTCACCGGCGCGGGTTCGAAGCTGGACCTCACCGCCGCCTCCGAGGGCTGGCTGGCACGGTTCCCGATGTGGGACTGGGTCGGCGGCCGGACCAGCGAGACGTCCGCGGTCGGGCTCCTTCCCGCCGCGCTCCAGGGAATCGACGTGGACGCGATGCTGCGGGGCGCGGCCGCCTGCGACGAGGCCACGAGGACGCGCGACCCGATCAAGAACCCCGCGGCGCTCATGGCCCTGTCCTGGTATCATGCCACGGGCGGCGTCGGCCGCCGCGACATGGTCGTCCTCCCCTACAAGGACCGCCTGCTCCTGTTCAGCCGCTACCTTCAACAGCTCATCATGGAATCACTCGGGAAGCGGCTGGCCCTCGACGGTGAACGGGTCGACCAGGGGCTCTCGGTCTTCGGCAACAAGGGTTCCACCGATCAGCACGCCTACGTCCAGCAGCTTCGTGATGGCGTGAACAATTTTTTCGTCACGTTCGTTCGAGTGCTGGAGGACGGCGGTCGGCCGGTGGAAGTCGAACCAGGGGTCACCTCAGGCGATTACCTCGACGGCTTCCTCCTCGGCACCCGCGCCGCGCTCTTCGAGAACGACCGGGAATCCATGACCTTGACCATCAACCGGGTCGACGCGACGACCGTCGGCGCGCTCATCGCCCTGTTCGAGCGAGCGGTTGGGTTTTACGCCACGATGATCGGAATCAACGCCTATCACCAGCCGGGCGTGGAAGCGGGCAAGAAGGCCGCGGCCGAGGTGCTCGCACTCCAGGCGCGGACGCTCGGGGCCCTTTCGACGGAGCCCAGGACCGCCCAGGCGATCGCCGACGCGGCGGCCGCGCCGGAGGACGTGGAAACGATTTACCTGATTCTCGAACGTCTCGCCGCCAATGGGCGGGCCCGGCTATCCCAGGAGGGCGCTCCTGGCGAGATGACGTTCACCACGGTCTGAGTGAGGCGCCGAATCCTCGACCTGATCCAAGCCGCCCGTCACGCCAGCCTCCCGGGAGCGACTGGGCGATCCGGCGGGCGATTCATTTCATCTCATGGGAAGGAACAGATGTCTCTTCTTGACTCACTGAAGCGGTACACGACGGTGGTCGCGGACACGGGCGACATTGACTCGATCGCCCGCTACAAGCCACAGGACGCGACCACGAACCCCTCCCTGCTCTACCAGGCCGCCCGACAGCCGCGGTACGCCCGGCTGGTCGAACAGGCCCTGGCCGAGGCGGCACGGGACGGCCGCGACGCGTCGTCGAGGACCGAGGCGTTCATGGATCGACTCTTCGTCGCGTTCGGCACCGAGATTCTCAAGATCGTGCCCGGGCGAGTCTCGACCGAGGTCGACGCCCGGCTCAGTTTCGACACCGAGGCGACCGTCGCCAAGGCGCGGCACCTGATCGATCTCTACGCCGACGCGGGCGTCGGTCGCGATCGTGTCCTGATCAAGATCGCCAGCACCTGGGAAGGGATCAAGGCCGCCGAGCGACTGGAGAAGGAGGGAATCCACTGCAACCTCACCCTGCTCTTCAGCTTCGCCCAGGCCGTCGCCTGCGCCGAGGCCGGCGTGACTCTGATCTCGCCGTTCGTGGGACGGATCTACGACTATTACAAGAAGGAGCGCGGAGCCGAGATCCCCGCCGACGAGGACCCCGGAGTCGCCTCGGTCACACGCATCTATCAATACTACAAGAAGTATGACTACGACACCCAGGTCATGGGCGCGAGCTTCCGGAAGGTCGAGCAGATCACGCGACTGGCCGGCTGCGATCTCTTGACCATCAGCCCGGACCTTCTGGCGAAGCTGGCGGAGACCACGGGCGAGTTGAGCCCCACGTTGACCCCGCGAGCCGCCAAGGCCAGCGA
>JBFWRA010000406.1:0-5073 GCA_050249155.1 Isosphaeraceae bacterium
GGTACCTGAAGGATACCGACGGCGATCACAGGGCCGACGTCCGCCGCAAGGTGTTCACGGGGTTCGGCACTCAGAATGAACAGGGCATGCTGAATAACTTGACGTTCGCGCTCGACCACAAGATTTATGGCTCCACCTCGGTCAACGGCGGCCTCGTCCGACACGTCGACCGCCCCGACGTGCCCGCGATCTCCATCGACGGCAAGGATTTTCGATTCGATCCCGTGACCGAAACCTTGGAGGCGCTCAGCGGCACCGTGCAATTTGGCACGACCTTCGACGACTTTGGCAACCGATTCCTTTGCAGCGAATCCCGACCGCTCCTCCACGCGGTGCTCCCCGCCGAGGCGTTGTCGAGAAACCCCTACCTCCCAGTCACCTCGACGCTGGACGACGTCGCGGGGCATCCCGTGCCGATCTTCCGGATCAGCCCGCTGGAGCGCTGGCGGCGGATCCGATCGGCCCGTCGGATCGCGCACGGCGAACGATCGGCCTCCTCCGCGGGAGCGAGTCACCACGTCATCGACGCCGCCGCGGGAGTGACCGTGTACCGCGGGAGCGCCTATCCGACCGAATACCAGGGCGACGTCTTCGTCAACGACGCCCAGAACAACCTGATCCACCGGTTGAAACTCTCGCCAAAGGGTGTGAGCTTCCGCGCGAGTCGGGTCGAGGAAGGGACCGAGTTTGTCCGATCCCATGACAACGCGTTCCGTCCCGTGAACCTGTTGAACGCGCCCGACGGCACGCTTCACGTCCTCGACATGAGCCGCGAGGTGATCGAGGCGATTCACATCCCACTCGACGTGGTCAAGCACCTCGACCTGCGAAGGGGACGCGACCAGGGCCGGATTTATCGGATCGCGCCGAGAGGGTTTCGATCGCCACCACCACCCAGGCTGGGCTCCGCGACGACCGATCAGCTCGTCGCCACGCTCAAGCACCCGGACGGATGGTGGCGCGACACCGCGCACCGCTTGATCTTCGAACGCCAGGACCAGTCCGCCGTCGGACCGCTCCGGGCGTTGGAGGGGGGACCAGCCACGCGCGTGCTGGCTCTCTGGTCGCTCCAGGGCCTCAATGCGCTCACGGTCGAAGATCTGATCAACGCCTCAGACGACAAGTCGCCCGAGGTCGTCGAGCACGCCGTGAAGCTGTCGGCCGCGCGACTGAATCAGGAACCGGCGCTCCTGGACCGCCTCCTGAAGTTGGCTGACTCCGACGCGCCTCGGATCCGGTTCGCGGTCGCGATCGCCCTGGGTGGCGCGACCGACGAGAGAGTCACCAACGCCCTGGCGGCGATCGCCCGCCGAGACTCGCGCGATCCCTGGATCCGAACCGTCGCGCTCGCCAGCGCGTTCGAGCATTCCGATCGACTCTTCGCGATACTTTCACAAAATGACGCGTTTCGATCCAGCGCCGAGGGCCAGTCCATGCTGGAGGCACTCGCGGGAGTCGTGGGCATGCGGCGACGGGACGCCGAGGTCACGCGTCTGCTGAACGGACTCGCGAGGTCCGACACCCCCGTTGAATTCCGCCGACGGATGGTCCTCAGCCTCGGACTTGGATTGAAGCGGGCCGGCGCGGCTCTACCCCTTTCCGAGCCGGCCCAGGGGGAATCAGAGCGCCTGGTCGCCGCGTTGATCGAGGACGCGGTTCGCCAGGCGTCCCAACTCACGGCCGGGGAATCGTCCCGTCTCGCGTCGATCGCGCTTCTCGCCGCCGCGCCTCTGGCTCGCGCGCGGGGGCCGCTCGTGGCGCTGCTGGATCCAATTCAGACCAGCGCGATCCAGGTCGCGGCGATCCGCGCGTTGTCAGGATTCAACGATCCGTCGATCGCGGATCGTTTGTTGAGTCGTTACCGGAATCTGACGCCCGCGGCGCGTGCCGAGGCGATCGAGTCTCTCCTCTCGCGAGAGCCCTGGACGCTCTCGCTCTTGAAAGCGTCTCAAGCCGGCCGGATCGACCTGGCGCAAGTGGAGCCGTCTCGTCGCGATCGACTGGCCACGCATAAGAACCCCGAGATCGCCGCGATGGCCAGGGACCTGTTCGGCCCGTCTCCACGCGATGCGACCCGGGACGCGCTAACTTCCTTCGCCCCCGCGTTGACACTCGCCGGGGAAACAGCTCGGGGAGCGTCGGTCTTCGCGAAGCAGTGCGCCAGCTGCCACAAACTGGGCGATCAAGGGCATGGGGTCGGTCCGGACCTCACCACGTCACAGTTCTCCGAGCCGCTCGCCCTGCTGACCCACATTCTGGAACCCAATCGTTACGTCGCGCCGAACCACGTCGAGTATGTGGTCAGCGATCGCTCCGGGCGGATTTACAACGGCCTGATCTCGTCGGAATCGCCATCGAGCCTGACTCTCCGCCGCGCCGAGGGACACGAGGAAACGATTCTGCGAAGCCAGATCGAGGAATTGACGAGCACCGGAAAGTCGCTGATGCCCGAGGACTTCGCGACGAAGCTCTCGCACCAGGAAGCGGCTGATCTGCTGGCGTTTCTTCTGGCCCAGAGGAAATCCGACGCCGCGCCGGAACGGCTCGACGTCGGCACGCTTCCCGGGTTGATCGAGCCCGATCGTTGAGTCGAGTCGGAGGATCGAAGCACCGGCCTATGAGGAAGGAGCGCCCTCTCCCTCGACCTCCGCGGCCAGGGCTTCCGCCTCGCTGACCATGTCGTCGAGCAGTTGGAGACCCAGTTCCCAGAAGCTGGGATCGTTCACGTCGACGTCCAGTCTGGAAAGAAGCCGATCCGGGGCCTCGGAACCCCCGGCGCTCAGAAGTTCCATGTACTTCGGCACGAACGCGGTGCCGTCCTCCTTGTACTTCCGCACGAGGGCCAACACGAGCAACTCACCAAAGGCGTAGGCGTAACAATAGAAGGGGGTTCGGATGAAGTGGCCGATGTAAAGCCACCACCAGGCGTAGCCCTCGGTCAACGTCACGGCCTCTCCGTGCATCGGCCGGTTGGCATCCATCCAGAGGGCGTTGACCCGCTCGACGGTGAGTTCCCCTTCCTCTCGCCTCGCCTTGTGAAGCGAAAGCTCGAACCGGGTCAGCACGACCTGCCGGAACACGGTGGCGAAACCATCCTCGATCTTGCCGCAGAGCAGGGCGAGGCGGGTCCTGGGTTCGGGGTGGATCTCCTGAAGACATTGAAACGTGAGCATCTCTCCAAAGACACTGGCCATCTCGGCGGTCGTCAGCGGTGTGCCAAACTGAAGGTACCCCACGGGCCTGGACAGATACTGATGCAGGCCGTGCCCCAGCTCATGGGCGAGGGTCATCACGTCGCGAAGTTTATCGGTGAAATTCATCAGGATAAACGGGTGAACGCTCGCCAGCGCCCCGGCGCTGAAGGCCCCTCCGCGTTTGCCTGGCCGCAATTCCGCGTCAATCCAGTTCTTCTCGAAGAATTCACCGACGATCGCGCCGGCGGCGGGACTGAACCGCTCGTAGCTTTCGCGCACGGTCTCTCGGGCGGTGGGCCAGTCGCATTCCGGCAGGTCGGAGAACAGGGGCGCGTAGCGGTCGTAGTCGTAAAGCGCGTCGTAGCCGAGCAATCGACGCTTGAGATCGTAGTAGCGATGGACCGTCGCCTGGTGGCGTTCGGTGGCCGTCATGAGCGCGGCGACGACCTCGGGGCTGATCTCGTTGGCGAGGTTGCGCATGCCCATCGGGTCTTCGAAATCGCGAAGGGCGCAATCCGACTTGTGGTCGAGGACCACCGTGTTGAAGAGGTACGTCAGCAGCCTCGCCTGGCTCTTGAGCCCCTCGGTGAGACCCTCGGCGGCGGCCTTTCGGGTCGCCCGATCCGAATCGTAGAGCCTGGCGAGAATCTGTTGAGTGCTCAGGGACTCGGTCACGCCATCCCGCGTGAACGGACAGGTGAGCGCCGCGACCGTCTCTTCGAAAAGTCTGACGAACGCCGAGCGACCGGTCACGGACTTCTCTTCCAGGATCTTCTCCTCGGGTTCGCTCAGAAGGTGGGGTCGCCAGGCCCTCTTCTCGGAGAGCAGGTGCCGGTATCGCGAAAGTTCGGGAGCGTTGACGAGGGCGGCGGCCGCCTCGTCGTCGAGTTTGACCCATTCCAGGTCGAAAAAGATCAGGTGTTTGTTGATTTGCGTCCGGCGCTCCTGGGTCCGAGCGACGAGCGCCCCCCGGGCGGGGTCGTCGCTCTTGGCGGCGTGGCGGAGGCCCGCGAAGATCGAGGGACGGTCCATTCGCTCCGAGAGCGACTCCAGTTCCGTGAGCGCCTCCAGAAGTGTCGAGGCGGGAGGACCACCGGGAGCATCGATCTTGCCTCGATAGGTCTTCTCGAAGGCCGCGGCCCGGCGCTGGGCCTCGTCGAGATCCGCCTCGATGCGAGGATCTTCCGGGCCGTCGTAAAGGTCGGACAGGTCCCAGGCGATGCCGTCGGCGGAACTGGTCGGCGCTGCGGCGGAACTCATGAATCAGGCGCTCCAAATCACCGGGGTGGACCGAGGCGACCGGCCCACCCCTCGTATCGAGAAACGACGGCGCGTGTCGACGTCACCAGATTCGGACGCGCTCGCTCGGAGGCAGCCAGAGCTTGTCCCCTTGCGAGACGCCGAAGGCTTCATAGAACTCCGTCAGGTTGCGGACCACGCCGTTGCAGCGAAACTCGGTGGGCGAGTGCGGGTCGGTCGCGAGCCGGCGTTCCAACTCGGCGTCACGGTACTTGGACCTCCAGATCCGCCCCCAGCCGAGAAAGAGTCGTTGCTCGCCGGTCAGCCCGTCGATCACGGGCGACTTCGCATCACCCAACGAACGCTTGTACGCCTTGTAGGCCAGCGTCAGGCCGCCCAGATCGCCGATGTTCTCGCCGATCGTCAAGGCACCGTTCACATGTTGACCCGACAGTTGAGCCGGAGAGAACGTGTCGTACTGCGCGATCAGTTTCTTGGCCCTGGCCTCGAACTCCTGGCGGTCCGACTTGGTCCACCAGTCCTTCATGTTGCCATCGCCGTCGAATTTGGACCCTTGATCGTCGAATCCGTGGCCGATCTCGTGACCGATCACGCCACCGATTCCGCCGTAGTTCACGGC
>JBFWRA010000407.1:0-5071 GCA_050249155.1 Isosphaeraceae bacterium
TGGCACGCCGTCCGAGATTATGGCACGGAGTCCCGTCTCTTGGGGAGACCCCTCCGCCCTCGCGGGGACTATTGCCCCTGGGGACGAACCTCAGCCCGACAAGGCCCCGAGGCGCCTCGCCCGGGCGACTTCTTCAAATTCTCCAACGAATCCCCGGGTTCGGCTTCCCAGAAAGGGGGATTTCCGATAGGCTCCCCACCCCGGCGGTCTCTCCGATCTCGGAACGGCTGGCGGCCTGTCGCGCATCGTGATCGGAACCGGAAGTTCCGTCTCGCCGAGGTGCATGGATGCACGAAACGAAGGGCTGTTCGATCCCGATCACGGGCCCCAGGCGGTTCATCATCGACCTGGTTCACTTCGCCCGACAGGTGCCGTCGACCCCGGTCGGCCGGACCGCGAACGTGTCGGCCCTGTTTGACGCGAGGGCCTCGCACGCGCTGCGCCCCTCGTGGGCGGTGCTGTTCATGAAGGCGTACGCGCTGGTGGGTGCCGAGCACCCTCCGCTGCGTCGGGCGCTGTTGCAGTTCCCCTGGCCCAGGCTCTATGAGCATCCCTGGATGAACTGCGCCCTGGCGATCGAGCGTTCCTATCAGGGAGAGCCGGGGGTGTTCGTCGGTCTCTTCCGCGCTCCGGAGGCCCAGACGATCGCTCAGCTTCAGCGTTCGTTGCTTTGGTACAAGGGACAGCCGCTGGAGTCGGTGGGCTTTTACCGGCAGGCCCTCCGGGTCAGCCGGGCCCCGCGGCCGATCCGCAGGCTGCTTTGGTGGAGCACGCTGAACGTCTCAGGGTACAAGCGAGCCAAGCGGTTCGGGACGTTCGGGTTGACCAGCTACGGGGCCCTCGGGGCCGAATCGCTCCACCCGATCTCCCCGTTGACGACCACGTTCACCTTCGGCCCGATCTCTCCGTCTGGCGACGTCGTCATCAAGCTGATTTACGACCATCGCGTTCTCGACGGCGCTTACGTCGCGCGGCGGCTGGCGGACGTCGAGGCGGCGCTCCACGGCCCGATCCTCGACGAATTAAAGGCCGACCCAGGTGGCGAAGGGGCGTACACCGGGCACCGCGGCGGTGGGGCCTCGGGCGCCCCACCGCACCGTTTGTCAAATTATCCCCTGGCCTTCTCCGCCGAATCGGCCAGCCACTGAACGACCAGGCGACTCGAGACCCAGGTCAGTTTTCGACCAATTCCTGGTCGGTCGTCAGTCGGACTTCCATCCGGCTCATCAGCCCCTTCAGCGCGCGTTCCACCGCGTTGATGAACAACACGTTGTCCAGCACGATCGAACGGTTCTGGCCGGGGATATTCAGCACGATCCGTCCCGAACCCAGAAACATGTATTCCAGGACGTCCGGGATCTCCTTGTCGAATTTCAGGTTCAGCGTCGGGTAACGCTCCAGGTCGCTGAGCGGGCCGTGGTGGCGAAGGATCTCGTTGGGCCGAATCTCCCAGTAGTCCAGGTATCGGGTCACGTAAATGATCGCGTACATCAACAGCATGATCAGCATGACCATCGAGTAGAACCCCGCCTTCGCTTCCACGTGGACGTGCGAGAGGATTCCGCGGCTCCACTGAAATAGGTCCACCTCGAAGTACGTGCCCACCCACAGGAAAAAGAAGATCCCGAGGAGCGCGAACAGAACACCCGCGATAATCGTGAATCGTGGGAAGTCCAAGGCCATCACCATCAAATTGAACGCGAACACCCCGAGGAACAACACCCCGAAGAGGTTCGACGGGGTCTTGAACTGCTCGTAACCATCCAGGTTCGGAGGAGCCGTTTGGTTCCCAGTCATCAACATCCCGAGCCAGCAGATGATGGCGGCGACGAGCGTCGGGAACATGAAGATGACTTTAGGATACGTGAACAAACGAACCCCTTCACGCGGTTTCTTCGTCTTGGAGAGCGTGGCGGGCGCGGGGGTGGTCGGCTTCGGGTCCGAGGCCATGTCGGGCGATCTCCGGGTGCTGGCGAACAGACGCGACCCCGCGCGTCGATTCGACGGACAAAGACGTGGCGGGGCGAACAGGTTGTGGGGCATCCTAACCCGAGAACAGTCCTCGGTAAAGCCCCCAACCTCCGTCCACCGCGTCCCCTGGTCGTCGAGTTTCCAGGGGTCGGCGGGGTTATCGGGTTCTTCGTTCGGAAGGCCCGTTTCTTTCCTCGGACGCCAGAATCCCGCGACGCGGGGTCAGGGGCGTTCCCGACAGGGTCGGTTCCCACCCGGACCACACGCGTCGCCACCAATGCGTGGTTGACCTCACAGCCTAGGCGACGCCGCGCGCCTCAGCGCAACGGATCGTGATCCAGGCCCCACGTTCGGTTCCATGCCTTGAGTCCCGAGAGCTCCGCCCGCGCGCGTTCCGAGGGACCCACGAAGGTCAACGGCCTCGGAGCGCTCAGCGCGGCGAGCTGCGCCACGTCGAATTCCTCGAGCAGGCCGAAGCAGTACAATTCGGGCGCGTCGTTGAATGCGGCCTTCGATTCGATCAGTTCCTTCAGACTGCCAAGGCTCTCGCGAAGTTCCAGTTCCCCGATCGCCTCGGGTTCCAGGCCGGCGGCGACCAGGGCCATGATCGAGGTCCTTGGGCCGTCGGCCCGGAGCTCGACGGCTTCCCCGCCGCGTTCCCGCCTGGCCCATCGGGCGACCGCCGCGATCTGACCGGCCTGCACGCCCAGGGGCCGGTCCCCCACGCTCGCCAGCAGCAGGGCGAACAGGTAATCCTTCTCCGCCAACTTCGCCTCGCCCACGTAAAACGGGTCGACCGCCAGGACCCGACACCCCTCGGCCAGCAACGCCTTCACCGCGTCGGCCGACGACCCGCGGCCCTTGTCGCGAATCAGCAGGGTCGTTCCCTTCGGTTCGACCCCTTCGCGGGCCAGCTCGACCAGCGGGACCGACCAGCTTCCGACCCTCAGCCGCCAGGCGGTGGACGTGACGCCCTCCGCGGTCTCGGTCGACCGGGAAACGACCGTGGCCTCGTGCGAGCCCGCCCGGACGACCGCGCGGAGCCGTCCTCGAGCCTCGTCCCGCCAGGCGCGGGCGGCCTCCGGCGCGTCGGGCAAGGCGGACCGACGCGGCAGCGCCGCGCTCAGCGACCTGGCCAGGCTGTGCAGGCTGGCGTTGTCTTCCGGCAACGGCACGGTCAGTTGCTCGGGCGTCTTGACCTCGTCGTCGGACGGGATCTCCTCGGGCGCTCCCTCGCCGAAGTGGTCGGCCAGCATGCGGTAAAGGGCCTGGCGATTGTCAAGCAAGTAGTTATGCGTACCGGGATCCTCGTTGACGTGCGACCGCAGGTTCTCCGCCTTGCCAAAGAGCTTGTAAACAGGCCCCGCGGCCTCCAGCAAGGGGGGCAGCGCGTGCCCCGAGGCGAAGCAGCAGTCGTCCTTGAGGTTGTACGTCAGCAGCAGCGGCCGGGGAGCCATCAGGGCGGTCAACTCGGCGTAATCGCTCACCGAGGCGAAGTCGTTGGGGGTCTGCTCCGAGTCGCCCAGGTCGCTGAACTTCCGGGACCGGGTCAGGAAGCTGGAATAACCGGCGACGGGGTTCGCCAGGGTCACCCGGGTGTCCAGGGCGCTCACCACGATCGTCTGCCAGCCGCCGCCGGAGAGCCCCGTCACCGCCACCCGATCGGGGTCGGCCCCCTCCAGCGAGAGCAACAGGTCGATCCCTCGGGTCATCAACAGATAAAACGCGCCCAGGCCGCTGGTCCCGCACAGGTCCAGGTGGTTGATCAGGTCGTGGCGGTAGTCACCGCCGACGAATTGCCCCATATTGAACCATTCAATATTCAACGCGAGCATCCCGCGCTTCGCCTGGTTGATGCAGCGAACCTGCTTGTAAGGCGCGGCCTTGCCCTGTCGGTCGTGGCCGTTGACGTTCAGCACGACGGGCACCTCGCCCCGTTTCGCGAGGTCCTCCGGCTCATAAAGCAGCGCGGGGACCCACAGGCCGGGCAACGCCTCGTAGCGAAGCTTCTTGATTCGATAACCCGGCCCGCCGGGGACGGTCTCCAGCCACTCGACCCTGGTCTTCGCGGTCCGCCAGGCGTTGGCCTCGCCTCGAAAGACGACGTTCTCCAGGATCTTCGCGCGGGTCCGGCGGGCGTGGTCCTCCCAGTCCTCCAGAGACTTGACCTCGGGCAACCGGGTGATCCTGGCCTCGCAGTGGTCCTGGGTCTCGGCCAGGGTCTGCCTGGGCCCGATGACCGAGCGCGCCAGCGCGGACGCCACGGGGTCGGCTCCCCGGGCCCCGTCCGCGCCCGCCGCTCCCAGAACCAGGACCAGGGACAACCAGCGACGAGGGCGGGGCATGGCGGTGGGCCTCGTTGGAGGAAGGAACGTGGGTGGGCGAGCGAGCCAGGAGGATCGACGATCCATCCCAGGGGTCCGGGCCACTATGCGACGCCCGAAGGCCAAGGTCAAGGAGTCTCCCGGTCCAGACCCACGGTCGCGTCGGCCCGCGCGCACCCCGAGCGCCCGACGCCTCGGTTTCATGCGTATCAAGGAATGATTACGATCCCAACCGCGTCAGCGACGCGCGCGGTTCCTGCTCCGAACCCCCGTTCGGGCCTTCGGAACGTCCCACAAGGGGGCGTCGACGGGAGGGGCGTTGGGTTCGTTTCGCGAGCCGTCGACCGGCATGTTCGGGATCGGATCGTGTGTCGCAACCTCTTGATCCATATCATCTTGCGATTCGATCCGGGCCTTGCGGAGCCGCGCCAACTCGGCCAGGGCCTGGTGCATCGCCCGGGTCGAGGCCGCCTCGTAGCGCAGGCGGAGCGCCGCGGCCGGGGGAGGTTCGGCCGGGGCCCGGGCGGGCGCTTCGAGGCGCTCGGCCTCGGCCCTCGGGTCGAGGGCTTCCCGCAACGCCCTGAGCCGGGCCACCTCCGCCTCGACGAACCCCTCCAGCGTCGCGAGCGCCTCGTCCTTCCCGGGCTTTCGCCCCTTGAACAGGGCGACCCGATACCGGTAGACGGGCCGACCCTCGGTGCCCAGCGTGGCCTGGAAGCACTCGTCCCAGAGGTCCCAGGCTTCGGGATGCAAGGCGTTGCAGGCCAGGGTGATGC
>JBFWRA010000408.1:0-5067 GCA_050249155.1 Isosphaeraceae bacterium
TACTGATTCGCCCCGGTGCCACCGTCTACGACGAGCAGAACCGCGTCCAGGGCGTCCTTGACATCCCCCTGAGCGCCCGAGGGATGGCCGAAGTGGCCCGCCTCGCCGCGACACTCCCCACGAGCCTCCAGGGGCTCAACGTCTCCGCCCTGTACTGCGGGCCAGGCGAGAGCGTCCAACGCACCGCGGAGGCCGTCGGCAGGGCCCTGCGGCTCCGTCCCAAACGGGTCGACGGACTCCGGAACCTCGACCACGGCCTCTGGCAAGGTCTTCAACTCGACGAGATCCGGCGACGCAACAACCGGGTCTTTCGTCAGTGGCTCGAAGACCCCTGGACCGTCTGCCCTCCCCAGGGAGAGACCGTCGAAGACGCCATGGAGCGCATCAAAGGGGCGCTGAAGCCCCTCATCCGACGACACCACGACCAGACCGTCGCCCTGGTGGTCGGCGACCCGCTCGCCAGGCTTGTGGCCTGCTACCTTCGCCGAGAGCCCCGCGTCCAATTCGACGACGACTCTCCCACCGGCCGTTTCGAGCAAATCGTCGTGACCCCGGACGCCGGTCGCGGCGGCAACGGAGTCGCCAACGGCCTTTGACCGCCCAAGGATCAGCGCGATGGCCATGAAGCACGGAGGAGGTCGCAACGCCTGGCACGGACACTTCGAACCCAAGCGGGTTCCCGAAGGGGTCTGGATGCGCTGCGACGGCTGCCAGGCCACCCTCTTCCGCAAGCAGGTCGAGCAGAACCTCAACGTCTGCCCGGAATGCAACCACCACTTCTCCGTCTCGGCCGTCGACCGGATCAACCAGCTTCTGGACGCCGATACCTTCGAGGAATGGTTCGCCGACCTCCGACCCGGCGACCCCCTGGGCTTCAACGACCGACGCCCCTATCCCGAGCGGGTCAAGGCCGAGCAGGAACGCAGCGGACTAAACGAGGCGGCGGTCGTCGGACAGGGGTTCATCAAGGGCATCCGGATCGTCTTTGGGCTGACCGATAGCGGCTTCATCATGGGAAGCATGGGCTCCGTCGTCGGCGAGAAGCTGACCAGGGCCATCGAGGAGGCGACCCGACAGAAACTCCCCCTGGTCATCGTCTCAGGCTCGGGCGGCGGCGCTCGGATGCACGAGGGCATCCTCTCTCTGATGCAAATGGCCAAGGTCTCCGCCGCGCTGGCCCGGCACAACGCCGCCGGCGGTCTCTTCATCAGCGTCCTGACCCACCCGACGATGGGAGGGGTCGCCGCCAGCTTCGCCTCGCTCGGCGACTTCATCGTGGCCGAACCCAAGGCGCTGATCGGCTTCGCCGGACCGAAGGTGATCGCCCAGACGGTTCGCGTGCAGCTTCCCGCCGGATTTCAAACCAGCGAATTCTTGCTCGAACATGGCTTCATTGATCGAATCGTCCACCGCAAGGACTTGCGGAGCCTGCTCGCCCAGCTCATCGACTACACGCGGACGAACTGAGGATTCGCACGAAAATATCATGAGCAATTTGTAGAAAAAATGGCTGGCGGTCTCGTCCCGGTTTCTCGGAGGATCAGGGTGCCACGCGGTTCGCTACTCCGAACCCGTGGGGTTCCGCCCTGGCCACTGGCACGGGTTCGGAGTACCGAACCGCGTGGCACCCTCGGCTCACTCCACAACTCGGGAAGTGATTCTCGGCTCGTTTTCAGGTTCCTTCAACGCCAGGGAATCGCGTGGGGACCGAGTCTCACCGACTCCGCGCCGCCAGGGAGCGTCTTAATCCTCGCGAGCGGCCGGCACGTCGACGTCCGGCGGTAACGGCTCGCCGACACAGATCCGGTGTCCGTCGGGGTCGGCCACCTCGAACTCGACCTGCTGGTAGAACATGCGCTCCGGGCCGCGCAGGATCGTCGTCCTGGCTCGGACCGCCTCGGCGAAGGGGAGCAGCTCGCCCCCCTTGAGCCGGAGATAGACCGACCAGCCGTTCGGCGGCGGCGCGGCAGGGGGAGCGGGAGGGGAGCCCTTCGCGTCGGCCGCCTCCGCGGGGCGACGGCGTTGAAGCATCACCTCGGCCCGGTCGCGGGTCAGGATCGCGAACTCGTACGGAGGCGCGTCGGGGAACGGATCGCCCGAGAACCCAAGCGCCTCGGTGTACCAGGCGACGCTTCGCGCCACGTCGTCGACCTGAAGGACCGGAGTCGCGCCCTGGAAGATGAGCATCGGGGATGCCTCGACGAGCCAGCGGAGTCCCGCGACCGAATCGACGCGGTCGGTTCAGACTCCCAGCCTACCTCCCTTGCCGTCCTGCCTCAGCAACGTCAGAAGGAGGTTGTCGGCCGGGTAGGCGTGCCCCTTGTACTGGCGGAACGCCTCGCCGTGCGCGGCGCCGATCTCCGCGCCTCGGTGGCTGGACCATTTCGCCTGGCTTTCGAGGTACTCGTCGATTCCGTGTTGCCGCAGCAACCAATCGCGCTGACTGGCGTGACAGGCCAGCATCCGTCGCTTGACGTCGAAGACCTCGGTGACGTCGACGTGAAAATCGGCGGGGATGGGCTTTCCGTCCCGGTCGGACCCTTCCAGGGCGTCGACGAAATACAGCCAGGGGATCCTGTCCAGCGCGGGGGCGGGCTCCCACTGGCGGGTCGCGTAATTGGGCGCGGGGGCGGTGAAGCAGGCGTCTCGGACCAGAGCGCTGGTCATCTCGTGATCGCAGAGGTAATCCACCGGAGGGGCGGTCAGCACGAGGGTCGGCCGGGTTCTTCGGAGGCATTCGACGATCCTTCGTCGCGAATCGTCGTCGTTGAAGATCGCCAGGTCGCGAAACTCCAGGCAAAGGTAGTCCGCGCCGATCAGGTCGGCCGCGGCCTGGGCCTCGCCGCGACGGATCGCGGAGATCTCCTCGGCCGCATGCTCGGCGCTGCCGCAATCGCCCGGGGTCATGGTGGCGATCGTGACATGACAGCCGGCCCGACGAAGCAAGGCGAGCGTCCCGGCGCACTGAAACTCGACGTCGTCAGGGTGGGCGTGGATCGCCAGGACCCGGACGTCCGAGGGGGAAAGCGTGTCGGGAGTCGCGGCCATCTCAAGCGTCTCCAGTTCTCGAAAAGTCTCGGTTCGACGCGCGGAGCCTCGGGAATCCCAACGACCCGCCGTGGACGTCGCCCGGCACCCATCGCGTTGGGGCATTTTGCCCCAGCGATCGGCTCCAAGAAACCCCTCGACAGGAATTTCGGGAAAATGTTCTCGCGTGCGCTAGCCGACCGGTGTACATTAGCAACCAAAGGCTCAGTTGGTGATCGTCCGTACTAGGAATGGGGCCTGTTCCGGGACGTCCAAAGGACTTTTCCACCCCACCGATCCCCTGATCGCCGCTTCTGGAGGCAAATCATGGCCGACCTTGACACGCTCACCACGCGACAACGCGAGATTTACGAATTCATCCGCGGAAAGATCCAGGGCCGAGGCTATGGGCCGACGGTTCGCGAAATCGGCGTGGAATTCCAGATCAAAAGCCCCAACGGGGTCATGTGCCACCTCAAGGCGCTGCAGAAGAAAGGGTTGATCCACCGGGAACCCAACATGTCGCGGGCGATCCAGCTTTTGGACGATCCCGCCACCATCGTCAAGCCCCTGGGTGTGAAGCTGCTGGGGCGGATCGCCGCGGGCCCCATGACCGAGGCGATCGAACAGGCCGACGAGGCGCTGGAGTTCGACGAGTGGGAAGGCTCCGACGACAAGTTCGCCCTTCGAGTCAACGGCCTCTCGATGATCGACGAGCACATCGCCGACGGCGATTACGTGATCATCCAGCGCAAGGAAACCGCGCGCGACGGCCAGATCGTCGCGGTCCGGGACGAAGAGGGGGAGGCGACCCTCAAACGGCTCTATCGCGAGAAGAACCGCGTGCGGCTGGAGCCCGCCAACAAGTCGATGAAGCCGATCTTCCGCGACCGGGTCGACATCCTTGGCGTGCTGGTCGGTGTCGTCCGGAAGTACTGAGTTTCGATGAAGTGGGTGGCAACCCAACTTTCGCCTCGGGAAACGTCCCGAGCGAGCGAGCGAGACTGACGGGCCGGGGTGTCGCGTCTCTTCGAACCAGGGAAGCGGAGCGACGTCGGCACAAATCGCGGCACCCCGGCCCCGATCGTTCATCGGTCGACCGACGCCGGTTTCGAGCCCCCTTCGGACCTGAGCGTCCGCCGAGGCAGCGTGATCCGAAAGCGGCTGCCCTTGCCGACGTCGCTCACCACGTCGAAGGAACCGCCGTGGTCGCGGACGATCCCGTAACTTACCGAAAGGCCCAGGCCGGCCCCAGCGCCCACCGGCTTCGTGGTGAAGAAGGGTTCGAAGATATGTGGTAGGTGCTCGGGATGGATCCCACCTCCATGGTCCTCGATTTCCACGACCACGGCGTCCCGCCCTTCCAGACGGGTGCGTAGCTCGATCACGCCCTCGCGCTCGGAGGCCTGGATCGCGTTGAGCAGCACGTTGAGAAACACCTGATTGAGCTTGAGAGGGTAGCACGCCAGGGGTGGCAGTTCCTGGAAGTCCGTCTGAATCCGAACGCCCTTCAGGTCGGCCTCGTGGCGAAGGGCTTCCAGGGTGGATTGAAGCGCCGCGTTGAGGTCCACCTCCTTGTATTCGGCCTCGTCCAGCCTGGCGAAGTCGCGCAGGTTACGCACGATTCCGCGGACCCGTTGAAGCCCCTCGGCCGTGCTGTTGAACAGTCGATTCAGGTTCTCGCGGAGGTAGTTCAGGTCGATCTCCTCCTCCACCTGCAGGACCTCGGCGGCGAGTTCCGGCGCGACGTCGGCGAGGCTAACGCGTCCCTCGCGGTATTTGTCCAGCAGTCCCATGGCGGCCAGCACGTCGCGCCTCAGCACGGCCAGGTTGTTGGCGACGTAGGCGATCGGGTTGTTGATCTCGTGAGCCAATCCCGCCGCCAGACGCCCCAGGCTCGCGAGTTGCTCGGTTTGGAGCAGGGTCGCCTGGGTCTCGCGGAGGTTGTACTCCAGGCGGATGATGCGCTCCCCGGCGCGAAGGCGAACGCGGAGTTCGACGCGGTCGAACGGCTTGGTCAGAAAATCATCCGCGCCCGCC
>JBFWRA010000409.1:0-5065 GCA_050249155.1 Isosphaeraceae bacterium
CCGGGGCCGGGCGGAGACCCTGGGATTCCAGCTTCGCCAGAAGGAATCGGTCGACGTCCCCTCGGGGCCAAGCCGGGTTCTTCACCGAGGGCACGCGCGGTGGGACGGGTTTTTGAAACGACCACCACCCGCGGGATTTCGGCGCGGAGCCTTCCGCGGCGACGGGATCGTTCGCCACTCGGGGATCGACGGCTCCCAAACGAACCCAATCGACCAGGGCGTCGATCTCTCGGGGAGAGAGGGGGGCGTCGGGCGGCATTCGGCGCAGGGGGTCGGTCTCGCGCACCGCCTCGATCAGCGGGCTGGCGTCGGGATCTCCGGGCGCGACCACGGGGCCGCCGTCCCCTCCTCGCAGAAGCCCTTCGCGGGTGTCCAGTCGCAGCCCGCCCTTGAGTGGCTTCGCCTGCGCGCCATGGCACTTGTAGCAGCGATCGGCCAGCAGTGGCCGAATCGATTTCTCAAAGAACTCGACCTGGGCGGCGCTCGGAGCCGCGACAGCCTGGTCCGCTCCCTGTCCTTGGGCCTGGGGAATCGCCAGGGCCATCTGGCCACAGAGCGGCAGCAGTCCCAGAAAACGAGCGATTCGGCTCATGGTTGGGCTTCGCCAGGGTCACGGATTGAGGTCGTCGAGGGTTCTCCAATTTTAAAACAATCGACTTCCTCGTGAAAGCCGCAACGCCCAGACGAGGTAGTCGCGGTCGTGAAGTCTCCATTTCCAGGGGGGAACCGCCTCGACGCGATCGACCCGAGTGGCAAGCTCCGGGTCGTCGTGGAACAGGGAGCGAATCGCGGTGGGGTCGGCTCCGTGGAAGAGTCGCCCTTCGCGGGCGATCTGAACCAGCCGACGTCCGAGGGACTCGTCCGGCCAGGATGCGAGCCCGGGAACGAGGTCCGTCGAGGTCGCGTCGGTCACCAAAAGGGCCTCGCCACCCGGCGCGGTGAGTTCCACGAGGAGGCGGAGATGTCCGAGTCGGATCGCCTGGACGATCGAGGGGAACGCGGAGTGGGATTCACCGACGGAGTGCCGGGCGTTGGCGATCAACTGGCTGAGAAGGCAGGTGGATACCACCCGGTCGAACGGGCCTGGCAAGGTCGGGGCCACCCGGCGGGCTGGCCAGTCGGCGAGCGCCTGAAGGTCAGGGGGATGAACGGGGGTCAACGGGCCCCACGAGGCCATCGCGTCGAGCATACCGGTCAAGTCGACGCCGCCGTGACGGAATAGTCCCGGTCGATCCGAGACGCCCCGCCGCGCCACGGCGAGGGCCAGGGCCTCCGCGTCGAGGTCCACCAGATGAACCTCTCGATAAACCAAGAGCGTCGCGGCGACGTCGAAGTCGTTCAGGTTCCCCGCGCCCAGGACGCAGAGGCGAGCCGTCCTGTCGGATCGCTCGTTCAGCCTCAGCAGAGCGGAGATCTGGGCTCGATGCGGAGCGAACGCGTCCCAGTGGCCACGGCTGGCCGCGTTGAAGGCGGATTGTCGATCCCTGGAGGTCTTCAACGGTGAGGATCGCCGAGGTTGGGGTTAACTCGTGTGGGCCGACAGATCGACGGCGTTCGGGCAGGGGCGACCTTGTTCGAGGTCGCTGAGGTTCTCGAGCGTCGTTCTCGCGATATCCTCAAGCGCCTCAATAGTCAAGAACCCTTGATGGCTCGTCACGATCACGTTCGGGAAGGTCAGGAGCCTGGCGAGTTCGTCGTCATCGAGCACCTCGCTGGAGAGGTCCTGGAAGAAGACCGCTTCCTCCTCCTCATAGACGTCCAGTCCAAGGTGCCCGATCTTCCGGGACTTCAGTCCCTCGATCACGGCGGAGGTGTCCACGACCGCCCCTCGGCTGGTGTTGATGAGCATCACCCCGGGCTTCATCCTGGCCACGGCCCGAGCGTCGATCAAGTGACGGGTCTGAGGGGTCAACGGCGTGTGCAGACTGATGACGTCCGACGACGCGAACAGGTCGTCCAGTGAAACGTACGCGCCACCCAGCGCGGTGAACTCTGGGTTCTCCCGGACGTCGTAACCAAGAATCCGACAGCCGAACCCTCGGAGAATCCCGGCGAGGACCCGGCCGATCAGACCCGTCCCGACGATCCCCACGGTCTTCCCTCGCATGTCAAAACCGGTCAGCCCTTGTAGCTGAAAGTTCCCCTCACGGACCCTCGCGTACGATTTATGGATCTTTCGGTTCAGGGTCAACATCAGGCCGACGGCGAACTCCGCCACCGCGTGCGGCGAGTAGGCGGGAACGCGAACGACCGTGAAGCCCAGCCGCCCGGCGGCGGCCAGATCAACGTTGTTGAAGCCCGCGCAGCGAAGCGCGATGAAACGAGCGCCCCGCGCGGAGAGCCCCTGGAGAACCTCGGCGTTCAATTGATCGTTGACGAAAACGCAGACGGCGGGTCGGTCCGCCGCCAGGCCCAACGTGTCAATGGTCAATCTTGTGTCGAAGTACTGAATCTCGTGGGGGCTCTCGCCGAGGCACGCGTCGAAAGAGGTCCGATCAAATGGCTTGGCGCTAAAGAACGCGACCCTCATGACCCGAAGCCCTCGCGACAAGGAGGCGGACGCCGCCGCGTCCAGAACTCGATCGACGCTCACGGGGCGACGATCCGAGGAGTCGCCACCCGATCCCCTCCGCGAACGGGACCGCGAGGGACACCGCCCCACGTTACCCCGGCTTCCCTCTCCTCCGAAACGCGAGATCACGCCAAAGCCCATCAAAGGGTCTTCGCTCCGCCGAGCGGCGTGCCGAGCGACCCACCCGGCGCTTGAACTGAGGGGAATCGTGTGGTCTGCTCTGAGGTTGAGCCGTCGGGCGAGAGAAACCGTGGCGGAAAGGGCCTGGGGTCGGAGGGATGCAACGATGAGACGTCGAGCGATCTGGGTCGTCGTCGGGACCCTCGCGCTCTCGGGGTCGCTCCGCGAGCGAATGACCGCGGGGCAGGATGGGCGGGGGCCGATTGTCAACTCGGAGTTCCTCTACGAACAGGCGCCATTTCGTTCGTGCCACGCCTCCACGGTCGCCGAGTCCACCGAAGGGCTGGTGGCCGCGTGGTTCGGCGGAACCGCCGAGGGACGCCCCGACGTCGGAATCTGGGTCGCCCGGAAACGCCCCGAGGGATGGACCGCTCCCGTGGAGGTCGCCAACGGCGTCCAACCGGACGGCGGTCGATTCCCTTGCTGGAATCCCGTGCTCTTCCAGGTGGAAGGGGGCCGACTGCTCCTCTTTTACAAGGTCGGCCCGTCTCCCAGGGCCTGGTGGGGCATGATGATCGCCTCGAACGACGCCGGCGCGTCCTGGTCGAAACCGACCCGGCTTCCCGATGGCATCCTCGGCCCGATCAAGAACAAGCCGGAGCGGCTGACCGACGGCACCCTGCTCTCTCCGTCAAGCACCGAGGACCAGGGTTGGCGCGTCCACATGGAGCGCTCGTCCGACCTGGGTAAGACCTGGACCCGGACCAGGCCGTTGAACGAGGCCCCCGCCTTCGGCTTGATTCAGCCCTCGATCCTGCGGCACTCGGACCAAACTCTGCAAATCGTTTGCCGGAGTCGTCAAGGGCGGGTCGTCTCGCTCTGGTCCCGGGACGGCGGAACGACCTGGGGCGATCCGGAGTTGACCGAGCTTCCCAACCCGAACAGCGGCATCGACGCGGTGACGCTGAGGGACGGGCGGCACCTGATCGTCTATAATCATACGCCGAAAGGTCGATCCCCCCTGAACGTCGCCCTCTCGGACGACGGCAAGTCCTGGACGAAGGTCCTCGACCTGGAGACCGAGCCTGGCGAGTATTCGTACCCCGCCGTCATTCAAACGTCCGACGGGTTGATCCACGTCACGTACACCTGGAAGCGCCAGCGTGTCAAGCATGTCACGCTCGATCCCCAGAAGCTCGGGACGAAGAGCGCGGCCCAGCCCGCCGGTCTGTCGCAAACCGACGTGTTCCTCGCCGGTTCCGAGGGGTATCACACGTTCCGCATCCCCTCGCTGCTGGTCGCGCCTGGCGGAGACCTGCTCGCCTTTTGCGAAGGACGCAAAGCGGGGCGCGGAGACAGTGGGGATATCGACCTTGTTTTCAAGCGGAGCCGCGATGGCGGAGCGACCTGGGGAGCGATCCAGGTTCTCGCCGACTTCAACGAGGACACCATTGGCAACCCCTGCCCCGTCGTGGACCGCTCGACCGGGAGGATCTGGCTGCTCCTGACCCGAAACCGCGGCTCGGACGTCGAGCGGGCGATCCTCGACGGCGAGAGCCAGGGGACCCGAACCGTCTGGGTGGCCCACAGCGACGACGACGGGGCCACCTGGTCGGAGCCTCGCGAGATCACCCCCCAGGTCAAGCCGAAGGATTGGACCTGGTACGCCACGGGCCCCGGCGTCGGGATTCAGCTCAAGTCGGGCAGGCTGCTCATCCCCTGCGACCACTTCCTCGCGGGGAGCAAGGAAGCCCGCTCGCACGTTATTTACAGCGACGACCACGGGGCCACCTGGAAGCTGGGAGGATCGATCGGGGGAGGTTTGAACGAGTGCCAGGCCGCGGAACTCTCCGACGGCTCGGTGGTGCTCAACATGCGCAATCATCCCCCCAGGCCGGGTGCCGGAAGGGCCGTTTCGACCAGCGCGGACGGCGGCATGACCTGGACCGAGCCCGTTCGTGATCCGAGCCTTCCCGAACCTGGCTGCCAGGCCAGCCTGATTCGCCTGGCGGGGACGGAGCGCGACGGCCTGCTCTTCTCGAACCCCGCCGGAGCGAAACGGGAGGCGATGACCGTCCGGCGGAGCCTCGACGGCGGCCGGTCCTGGCCGGACTCCTGGCTGATCCATGAAGGGCCGTCGGCGTACTCCTGCCTCGCGAATCTGCCAGAAGGGATGGTGGGGTGCCTCTACGAACGTGGTGAGCGAAGCCCCTATGAGCGGATCACCTTCGCCCGGTTCACGGTCGGTCCGTTGAAAACCTCCCGAGAGGATCCAGGCTCGGTCCGCGTGGCGGGAATCGTGCTCAAATGGGTCCGGGGAGACAAGGAGGCCAACTTCCAGAGGGCCGAACCCTTGATCCGGGAGGCCGCGGC
>JBFWRA010000410.1:0-5060 GCA_050249155.1 Isosphaeraceae bacterium
GCGGTCGCGGCCGCGGCCAGGGCCCCCGCTTGCAAGAACGTGCGACGGTCGGTGCGGGACGAGTCGTCGAGCGCCATCGTTTGGGACTCCTCCGCGATTGGGAAGGAACGGCGATCGGCCCGGGATCCTGGACCCCGACGGTCGTTGAATCGACCTGGACTCACCTTATCATCACGAGCGGTCGGGCATCAATCGTCGGCAACCGAGAGATCCGAGCGTGCCGCCACGCGAAGTTTTCAGGAAA
Source organism: Isosphaeraceae bacterium (assembly GCA_050249155.1). GTDB lineage: Bacteria > Planctomycetota > Planctomycetia > Isosphaerales > Isosphaeraceae > JBFWRA01. Next base: position 245 of record JBFWRA010000410.1, read on the forward strand.
GGCGTTACGCCCTCGACCTTCCCATGGTAAATTGGTTGGAAAATTGTTGGATCACCGGTCCGATTCCGAATTCCGTCGCGAGCGCGGAGGCACGTGAGATGAGCCGGATTCGACGACGCCTGGCACTGCTGACGACGCTGTGGCTCGCGACCACCCACGTGGCGCTCGCGAACGATCCCGACGCGGCCTCCGACGCGTTCTTCGAAACGAAGGTGCGTCCGATCCTCGCCGGAACCTGCGTGAAATGCCACGGCGAGAAGAAGGCCAGCGGCGGGCTCCGGCTCGACTCGCGCGAGGCCCTGCTCACCGGCGGCGAGAGCGGCCCGGCGGTCGTGCCGGGCGATCCCAAGGCCAGTTTGCTGGTCCTGGCGGTTGGCCATACCGACGAGACGCTCAGGATGCCTCCGACCAGGCCGCTCGCGCGGTCCGCGCGGGACGACCTGACCGCCTGGATCGCCGCGGGAGCCCCCTGGCCCCAGGCCGGTTCTCGGCCGATCGCGGGGCAATCGCACTGGGCCTTCGAGCCGCTTCGGAACGTCGACCCCCCCCCTGACCCGACCGGCTGGGCGTCGCAGCCGATCGACCGACTGATCGCCGCGGGGCTCCGCGCCAACGGGCTCCACCCGAATTCAAGGGCGGACCGACGAACCTTGATCCGCCGGGTCCACTTCGATCTGATCGGGCTTCCCCCCGAGCCAAGCCAGGTCGAGGCGTTCGCCGCGGACGACAGGCCCGACGCCTATGCCCGACTCATCGACGAACTGCTCGCCTCGCCCCGTTACGGCGAGCGCTGGGGACGCTACTGGCTCGACCTGGCCCGCTACGCCGACACCGCGGGGGACAACTCGGACTATCCGATCCCGCAGGCTTACCTTTATCGCGACTATGTGATCGACGCGTTCAACGCCGACGTCCCGTACGACCAGTTCCTTCACGAGCAAATCGCGGGCGACGTCCTCGCGTCGGAGGGGCCTTCCGAGGACTACGCGAGGCGTGTGATCGCGACGGGGTTCGTCGCCCAGGCGAAGCGGTTCGGAACCCGGAAGCTCGAGGACGTTCACCAGATCATCGAGGACACGCTCAATACGACCGGCCAGGTCGTGCTCGGCCTGTCGTTCCGTTGCGCGCGGTGCCACGACCACAAGTACGACCCGATCTCGGCGCGCGACTACTACGCCCTCTACGGGTTCTTCGCGGGCGTGAAGTACCCGTTCGCCGGGGCGGAGGAAGACCGCCGGCCCAGCGAGTTCGCCCCACTGGTTCCGCCCGACCGGATCCAGGAATTCGAGGCGAAGCACGCCGAAACTCTCGCTCAACTCACCGCGTCCCTCGCCGAAACGGAGAAGAACGGCGAGGCCGCTCGCAAAACGCGCGACCTGGGCATGGAGGCGGCGCAGGCGGAGTTCCTGCTGGCCGTGGCATCGCCCACGGAGCGCGCGACCGCCGCTCAGCGTCTCGAATTGGCGAAGGTCGAAGCCTCGAAGGCCCTGCGAATGCGTGACGGCCTTTCACGCCAGCTTCGAGGCGAGATCGAGCGACTCAAGGAGGCCGGCCCCCTGTCCGTCGCGCCGCTGGCCTACGCCGTCCGCGATGGCGACCCGATCGACGTGAAACTCCAGATCGGCGGCGACCCGCGCAAGCTCGGGGAACTCGTGCCCCGGGGCGTTCCCAGGGCGCTCGACCCGAGCGGAACCATCGACCTGCCCAAGAAGGGAAGCGGCCGACTCGCCCTGGCGCGCTGGCTGACCGAGGGCCCTCCGCGCGCTTTGACCGCGAGGGTGATGGTCAACCGGATCTGGCAGCACCACTTCGGCAAGCCGATCGTGGCGACCCCCTCGGACTTCGGACTCCGCGGCACACCCCCCACGCACCCCGACCTGCTGGAGTGGCTGGCCGCCGACTTCATCGCCTCGGGCTGGTCGATCAAGGCGTTGCACCGACGCGTCTTGCTCTCCGAAACCTACAGGCTCGATTCCGCGCACGACTCGGCCAACGCGGCCGTCGACACCGGCAACGCCTGGTACTGGCGATTCGACCGCCGGGCGCTGGACGCGGAATCGCTCCGCGACAGCCTTCTGGCCCTCGGCGGCGACCTCGCGCTGGACCGGCCCGGCCCGCATGCGTTTCCTCCCGTGAACACCTGGCGATACACCGCGCACCACCAGTTCAAGGCGATATACCCGTCGAGGCACCGATCGGTCTACCTGATGGTTCAACGGCTTCACCCGCACCCGTACCTCTCCCTCTTCAACGGGCCGGACACCAGCGCGACCACCGCCGAGCGCGACGGCTCGACCGTCGCCCTCCAGGCGCTCTTCCTGCTGAACAACCCGTTCGTCCACGACCAGGCGGAGCGACTCGCGGCCAGGCTTCTGGTGGACGAGCCAGTGGCCTCGGCGAGGCTCCGGCTGGCCTACCTCAGGGTTTTCGGCCGGACGCCGACGGCTGAGGAAGAGGAGCGAGCCGGAACGTTTCTCAAACGCTACGAGGCCAGCATGGTCGACGAGGGAGTGCCCTCCGACCGACAAGCCCTGGAAACCTGGTCGGGGCTGGCCAGGGCGATGCTGGCGTCGAACGAGTTTCTCTTCGTGGATTGATTGACGGAGGGTCCAGGTGATGGCCGCCGATTCTCTGAACCGCCGCTCCCTGCTCCGCCGTGCCTCGGCCTTCGCCACGGCCGGTGGGCTTGGCCTGTATCGTCAACTCGCCATCGCCGCCGCGGCCAACTCGGGCCATCCGCTGGCTCCACGTCCCGGCCACTTCCCGGCCAAAGCGAAGCATCTCATCGTCTTCTTCATGACAGGAGGATTTTCGCATCTCGATACGTTTGACTACAAGCCGAGACTCCAGCGCGACCACGACAAGAAGGTCGGCCGGAACAAGGTGCTGGCCTCCCCCTACGCGTTTCGACCGAGGGGCCAGTCGGGCAAGATGGTCAGCGAGCTATTCGAGCACGTCGGCGGCGTGGTCGACGAGTTCTGTTTCCTGCACACCGTCCACGGCGATTCGGCTGGTCATTCCGCCGCGACGCTCGGCATGCACACCGGCTCGGTCACCATCCCGCTGCCCAGCCTGGGCTCCTGGGTGAGCTACGGCCTGGGCACGCTGAACACGAACCTCCCGTCGTTCGTGGTGCTCGCCGCGAAGGAGCCCTACAACGGCTTCCAGGTCTGGGACTCGAAGTTCCTCCCCGCCTATCACAAGGGCGTGCGCGTGGTGCCTGGAGCCGATCCCATGCCCGACGTGACCAGCCCCGTGACCTCGGTCACGCGCCGCGAGCTGGAAGGCGTGATGCTTCGCGACCTGAACCAGGCCCATCTCTCAGCACGCGACGGCGACGCCGCGCTGGCGTCCCGGATGGCCACGATCGACACCGCCTACGGCCTGATGCGCGAGGCCCCCGAGGTGTTCGACCTGGGTCGAGAGACCCGCGCCACGCTCGATCTCTACGGAGCGAACGCCAGCGATCCCTCCTCCTTCGGCGCGCAGTGTCTGATCGCCCGCCGACTGATCGAGCGCGGCGTGCGGGTCGTGGAACTGTTCGACGTCGGCTCGAACACCAACTGGGACAGTCACAATAACATCGACGACCACCGGGCCCTCTCGCGAAACGTCGACCAACCGATCGCCGCGCTGGTGACCGACCTCCGCCAGCGCGGGCTGCTCGACGAGACCCTGATTCTGGGCTGTTCCGAGTTCGGCCGCACGCCCTGGCAAGACCTGACGCCCCGAGGCCGAGGCCACCACAGCCGTTGCTTCACGTGCTTCCTCGTGGGAGGCGGAGCGAAGCCAGGCTTCAGCCACGGCGTCTCCGACGAGTACGGCGACGCCCCCGCTGAGAACCCCGTCCACGTCCACGACCTGCACGCCACCGTCCTGCGGCTGATGGGCCTGGACCACACCCGGCTCACCTACCGCTACTCCGGCCGAGACTTCCGGCTCACCGACGTCCACGGCGAGGTCGTCCAGGACGTGATCGCGTAGGGAGTGACACGGGAATCCTTCGGGTCACAAACGCTTCAACAGTCGGTCGGCGGCCTTCTCAAAAATCGACTGCCAACCCGGGGCGAGAAGACAGTCGCAGTCCTCCTGCGCCGCGCCCGAGTTGCGTAATTGTTCATCCGTGGGCGCGTAGAAGACGTACCCGTTGGTGTAACCCGCGACGAACGTCAACGGGTACGGCGACCGCTTCTTGAGGTCCAGACCGATCCGCACCGTGAGCTCGCCGGGAAACGTGACCAGGACGAAGTCGCCGACCCGCAAGCCGGCGAGTTCCACGGTCACGTCCGGGTCCTTCTCGTGGGCGTATTTCGCCTCGTGCTTGCGCAGGAGCGCGAGGTTCGTCTTGACGCGCGTCAGTCCCTCCATGATCTCGACGTTGCGGACGTACGCTCGCATGTTGGCGCGGTTCTCGGCGTCAAGCCGACTCAACCCGTCTCGCCCCATCGCCTTCTCATGCAAGTAGCCGTGCGAGTAGTACGAGGGGAACTCCGCGGACAGACCGTGCTTCACCGCGAGTGGTAAAAAGGTCTTGAGACTCAGAGTCGTTCCTTGAAGGGAATCGAGCAGTCGAGACCGCTCGGCCTCCAACGCGCGAATCCGGCTGGCGAAGTCGGCCCGGGGGAGCCGAATGGTCTCGCCGATCACGGTCAATCGGGAGTCGTCGCGTGGCTTGACTCCCCTCAACGCTTTCAAGGTGCTGTGGCCCAGCAGGTTTCCCAAAGGCTCGGCGTCCCTTGGATGATCGACGTGCTTGTAGAAGGCCGGATTGACGTCCCCCGCGCACCCCTGAACGAACAACGCGACGGCCCCCTCA
>JBFWRA010000411.1:0-5052 GCA_050249155.1 Isosphaeraceae bacterium
CTCTCTCGCAAAGGGGCGCTCAAGGTCAAGATCAAGGAACTGGCCGATCCGACGGTGTCCTCCTACCTGGAGCTTTCCGCCGAGAACCGCGCCGGCGTCTTCGGCCCCTCCGCGACGGCCCCGGGCTCGTTGACCGAGCCCCGCAACTTCAACCTGATGTTCCCCACCAAGATCGGGGCCGTCGACGACGAGTCCGCCACCGCCTACCTCCGCCCCGAGACCGCGCAGGGGATCTTCGCCAACTTCCGCAACGTCGTCGACACCGGCCGGGTCAAGCTTCCCTTCGGCATCGCCCAGGTGGGCAAGAGCTTTCGCAACGAGATCAACCCGCGCAACTTCATCTTCCGGTCGCGCGAGTTCGAGCAAATGGAGATCGAATTCTTCTGTCACCCCGAGGAATCCGAGCATTGGTACAAATACTGGCGCGATACCCGATTCGCCTGGTACGTCGGTCTCGGTCTCGGCTCGGAAAAGCTTCGGCTGCGCGACCACGACCCCGACGAGCTGGCGTTCTACTCCAAGGCCACCGCCGACGTCGAGTACGCCTTCCCCTTCGGCGTCAGCGAACTCGAGGGGATCGCCCATCGCAGCGACTACGATCTGAGGCAGCACCAGAAGTTCACCGGCAAGGACCTGAGCTATCTCGACGAGGAACGCTGGGAACGCGACAAAGCCGGGCTGGGCTTCACCTCGTTCAAGGAGTACCTCAAGCGAGCCGCGGGGAACGACGCCCCGGGATATCCTTATCAATTCGTCCCGCACGTCGTCGAGCCCTCCGCCGGAGCCGACCGCGCCACCCTGGCCTTCCTCTGCGAGGCGTTCCATGAGGACGTCGTCGGCGGCGAGGCCCGAACCGTCCTGAAGTTCCATCCCAGGCTCGCCCCGATCAAGGCCGCCGTCTTCCCCTTGGTCAAACGAGACGGCATGCCCGAGCTGGCGGAGGGGATCTATCGTGATCTGAAGAAACAATTCAACGTCTTCTACGATGAGAAGGGGGCCATCGGCAGACGATACCGCAGGCAGGATGAGGCGGGCACCCCGTTTGGGATCACCGTGGATAGCCAGACCCTCGCCGACGGCACCGTCACTTTCCGCGACCGAGACTCCTGCCGACAGTGGCGCGTCCCCTCCACCGGCGCGGTCCAGGCCGTCCGCGACCTGCTCGATGGCAAGGCCGTTCCGGGCGACGAGGTCCGAGGCGGAGATTGAATCGATCGTGATATTCTGGCCGTTCGTCGCCCGCGGGCCGATCGCGACGGTCCGCGAGTGTGGACCGCGCGACAACCTCGAAGTCCCTGGTCGCCTCGCCATGAAACCCTGCATCAGCCAGGCCACGACTCTGAGCACGCCGTTCGAGGCGGACCTCGACGCCTACGCGCGGGGGGGCTGGACGGCGGTCGAGCTCTGGCTCACCAAGCTGGAGACGTTCCTCGAAGGCCGATCCGTGGCCGAGGCGAGGGGCCTGCTCGAAACCGCGGGGCTCATCCCAGCCGCGGCGGCGGGGCAGGGGGGGCTGTTGCTTTCTCAAGGGGCGGAGCGTCGCGTCCATCACGACCTGTTCCGTCGTCGCCTGGCGATCCTCGGTGAACTCGGCGTGCCGACGCTGATCGTCGCGGCCGACTTCGTTCGGGAACTCGAACCCGAGGACTACGCCCGCGCCGCGGAGTCCCTGGCGACCGTCGGCGAGGAGGCTCGCGGGCATGGCGTCCGGATCGCGCTGGAGTTCCAGAAGGGGGCCAGGTTCTGCGCCAGTCTCGACACGACCCTCGCCCTGATCGCCCAGAGCCGCGCCGAGAACGTGGGCGTCTGCCTGGATCTGTTCCACTACTACACGGGACCGAGCAAGTTCGAGGATCTCGCGTACCTCAATCCGGAGAACCTCGCCTGGGTTCAGCTTTGCGACCTGGCGGGCACTCCCCGGGAACTCGCCGGTGACGCCGACCGCGTCTTTCCTGGCGACGGCGACTTTCAAATCGACCCGATCCTCGACCACCTGGCCAGGATTGGTTACACCGGGTACGTCTCACTCGAGATTCTGAATCCCTCGTTCTGGGAGATTCCCGCCGATCGGGTCGTCGACCTGGGCTATCAGGCGACGTCGCGCACCCTGGGCCGTCGGGTTGAGCCGGGCCCTGGCACGTTGGGAGGGCCCTGAGCGTGGCGGTGGCCTCCTTCCAGCCCGCGGCGATGGTCTTCCGCGAAGAGCAAAACTTCGACTGGAGGGCCTACGCGCTGGTGCTGCTAGTCGAGGTGGCGGTGTCGCTGACCTTGTTCTGGCTCTATCAGCGGGGTCACGACCCGTTCGCCAACGACGGCCTGCGCGGGGTGGGGCTCTCGTTGTTCGCGCTGGGGGGCCTGGCCGCCCCCATGCTGGTGACCGTCGGCCTGCTGCGGATGACCACCGAGGTGACGCCGACCGACGTCCGAGTCTGGTTTGGCTGGGTGCCGACCTACCGCCGATTCATGTCGCTTGGCCAGATCCAGAAGATCGAGGTGGTGAGCTTCCGCCCGTTCTGGGATTACGGCGGCTGGGGCATTCGCTCCCGTCGCGACGGCGAACGCGCCCTGATCGCCAAGGGCAACCGAGGCGTTCGCCTGGAACTCGTCGACGGCACCCGCCTTTTGATCGGTAGCCAGCGCCCCGAGGCGCTGGCCGTGGCGATTGAACGGGCGCTCCAATCCGGGGGATGATCTCCACCGATCCCACGCGGTCCCGGTGGCTGGCCGACGGACCGGGCGGTTCGCCCATCCTGGCGGTCGTCCTTCGAACACTTCCCGTGGCCCTGGCCACGGTCGGTCAATCGCGGTGTTCGTCCTCCTCGAACGCGGCGCGGAGGTCGTCGGTCACGCGGCGGGGACGGAGGGTCCTGGCGTCCAGGGGCACCCAGACGCTGCGGACCTTGGCCAGTAGCGTCGCGTCGGCCGGTCGGTGGATCTCGATGAAGCGTTCGAACGTCGCGCCCGCCGCCGCCCCGACCCAGGTCCTGGCGACCAGGGAGTCGCCAGGCATGCCAGGGCGCAGGTAGTCGATCTCGTGCCTTCGGGCGACCCAGACCAGGGTCTCGACATGCGCGCGGGGCGCGGCGGCCTTCCAGTGCGCGACCGCCACGTCCTGGGCGTAGCGCAGGTAGACCACGTTGTTGACGTGCCCCATCCGGTCCACGTCGCCGGGTGCCACGTCAAACGCATGTTCAAAGATCTTCGGTCGTTTCATCGTCGGCCTGGATCGTCGATCAGTCCCTGGCGCCTGGGTCTTCGCCGGCCCTCAATGGTCGCAGGTGGACGTTCCGCCATCGGACCTCGAAGGGGCCGGTCCCCTTGGCGATTCCGTGGACCTGAAGGCCGATGAATCCGCTGGCGTCGAGGTCGTCGGTGAAGTCCGAGCAGGCGACTCCATTGACCCAGGATCGGTAACGGTCGCCTCGCGCGACGATCCGGTAGTGGTTCCAGTCGTCGTCCTTGAAGACCTTCGCCGTCTCCGGGGCGAGTTCGCAGAGCCACTTTCCGCGCCGGCCCTCGTCATAGAAACGGCCGGCGGTTCCGCTCTCGCGGAGGGCGATCTCGCACTGGGGGCCGTAAACCACCCCGGGCGCGCGTTTGCCGGCCGGGTCGGGGTTCTCCGGACTGTAAACATGACTGCGGATCTGCACGCCCGAATTGAGCCTGGGGTCGCATTTGACGTCGACTTCCAGGACGAAGTCCTGGAAGTCTCCCTTGCATAGGAATGTGTTGGGGCTTCCCTCGACGGTCGTGCCGACGATCGCCCCGTCCTCGACCTTATATGAGGCGTTGCCGCCGCGGACCGCCCAGCCGTCGAGGGTCTCGCCGTCGAACAGGTCGATCCAGCCGCCTCCCGGCGGTTCGAGGTAACCCAATCGGGTGAGGAAGGCGTCGGCCCGGTCCGTGGTGTTCTCTCGCCAGGGGGAGCGGTTGAAGAAGCCGTGCCCTTGACCCTCGGCGGTGACCGTCTCGGTGGCGGCTCCGACCTCCCAGGCGCGACGTTGAACCTCCTGGCCTTGCTCGTACAGGCGGTCGGCGGTGCCATACAGCAGCAGGCTGGGAGGGGTGTGTCGCGAGACGTGGATCGTGGGGGAAATTCGCTTGCCAAGCGCCTCGTCGTCACCGATCCGCGCCATGAGACTGGGGACGCCGTCGAACCGCAGGACGGGGTTGTACAGCAGCAGGGCGTTGGGTCGAGAAGAGACCGAGGCGTCCTCGTCCGGGGCGTCCAGGCCGTCCGTCAGCGCCGTGCAGGCGGCGATGTGCCCGCCCGCCGACCCGCCCGCCGCGACGATCCGGTTCGGGTCCACGCCCAGGGTCGCCGCCTGGGAACGCAGCCAGCGCACGGCCCTCTTGGCGTCCTCGATGCAACGGTCCGGGGTCACCCCATGCCGGGATTTCACGCGGTAGTCGGCCCGAGCGGCGACCATCCCCCGCCTGGCGAAGTGCTCGGCCTGAGTCAGGAACTGTTCGACCTTGCCGCTGGTCCAACCTCCGCCGAAAAAGAAAACGACGGCGGGCCGCCGGTCCGTCGCCTTCCAGTCGTTCGGGTAGTGGACCGTCATTTCCAGGGGGCCCGAGGGCGTCGTCTTGTAGGTGAACGTTTTGAGCGAGTCCCCTGCGGCCCAGGCCCCGGGGGCCGTCGCGAGCAGGGCGATCGCGGGAAGAATCAAGCGGCGCGGGTCGGTCATCGTCTCTCTCCGGTACAGGCGGGGTTGGCTCACGACTCCCCTTCGGTCCCGGCGACGATTGTCACTTCGGGAACGGCCGCCGTCAAAGGGCGAGGGGCCGCCTCTCCCCGATCGGATCGGATCGGATCGGAGTGAGTCGGCCCCTCGAACGGGGTTGGATCGGGTCGGGTCAGTTGGCCACCCAACGGCCGACGGTGCCGTCGTCGAGGTCGACAAAGTAGATCAGTCCGTCGGCGGCCCGCTTCATCTTGACGACCAGGGTGGCTCCGGTCGTGAAGTCCTCGATCGATTGCACGGTGCCGCTGGCGGTGAGCTTGACGGCGCGCACGATGCCTCGAAACGTGTCGTTGTAGAGGATGGT
>JBFWRA010000412.1:0-5049 GCA_050249155.1 Isosphaeraceae bacterium
AGGAGCCACCGCTTGTCGCTCAGGAACTCATCCAACTGCGCCGCCTGAGTTCGACCGGGCGGCGTGGACTCGAACACGGTGAGATTGCTTCGGGCACTCTCCGAGAGACTGTAGGAGAACTGCTGCCCCACGGCGTTGCGGGTCGCCGTTTCCGTCAGGATACCCGCCTGGACCATCTCGTCGGTCAGGCGGGCCACTTCCTGGGAATAGGGGCCGTAGTGGTGCAGCGTGTAGTCGGCATCGAGAGGGCAGCCCGCCACCTGGAGCAGATAGACCACCTTCTGCATTCGCTTGCGGGTTTGGAGTATCTCCGCCCAGGCCACGATCTTCGCAAGTTGGTAACGGTTCATCCGCAACCTCCCTGACGCAACCGAGTCGAATCCCGAAGCCCCTGCCCATCGCCGGCAAGCGAGAGCCCGAGAGGTTCAGACTTGGCGACATCTTGGCTGATGGCGACATCCGGAAACTCGGGTGGACACCCCAGATTCAGGTCTTCCCATAATAGACAGAAGTATACGCTCCGTACACACTTTGTCAAGAGTGGTTGGCACGTCGTCAAACCAAACTGAACGTCCCTGCCGCAAAACAGGAACAGAGCCGCAAGAACTCGCAAGAACCAAGAACAAGCACGGAAGAAATTTAGGGGCTTTGCCACAAATACGAAGCCTGGCATTCAGCTTTCGCACATCCACAGTACACCCAATCTCCACAATTCCCCGAGATTTGGCATATTGCTCAATCTTCTCAATCTTCTCACTTTCCCCTCATCGACCCAATCTGGTGTTTCGAGTAATTCGGCTGTTGCTTCCGCTTCGAGGATATCGGAGGATGGAGGACGACAACTGGCGTCTTGAGGCGGGAGGTGAACGCCGATGGCCGTACTGATCCCCGAGAACTTCGAGACCGTCGCACCGAGTCAGGACGACGTCCAATTGGCGGGCGAGTCGAGCCGGCGGCTGGCCGCCCGCGAACTCGGGGGGCGGGCGAGCGTCCGGATCCGGTTGCTCGACGACGACGACGAGGCCGAAACGGTGTCCGTCCCGGCGTCCGCGTTGCGACTGTTCCTGCGCCTGCTGACCGAGATGTCTCAGGGGAACGCCGTGACCCTGATCCCAACCCACGCGGAACTGACCACCCAGCAGGCCGCCGACCTGCTCAACGTCTCCCGCCCGTACGTCGTCAAACTACTCGACAAGGGCGAGATTCCGTCCCGGTCGGTCGGCAAGTACCGCCGGGTGCGTTTCGACGACCTCATGGCGTACAAGCGGAAGGACGACGAGGCCCGCGCGAAGGTGCTCGACCAACTTGCCGCCGAGGCCCAGGAACTGGGGATGGGCTACTGATGGAGCACCCGGTCACGGCCGTGTACGACGCGAACGTGCTGTACCCGGCTCCACTCCGTGACCTGCTCATCCGGCTCGCCCAGGCGGGGCTGGTACGAGCGCGGTGGACCGATGCGATCCACGACGAGTGGGTGCGCGGCGTTCTGGCGAACAACCCGGACCTGTCCTCCGACCGGTTGGCCCGCACTCGATCCCTGATGAACGAGGCCGTCCGAGACTGCCTGGTGATCGGACACGAAGACCTGATCGAGTCCCTGTCCCTGCCCGATCCCGACGACCGCCACGTCCTCGCGGCCGCGATCCACGTCGGTGCCGAGGTCATCGTCACCTTCAACCTCAAGGACTTCCCGGCGGGCATCCTGGCCGCCTACGACGTCGAGGCCCAGCACCCGGACGATTTTCTGACGTCGCTGTTCTCGGTCGCTCCTGGACCGGTTTGCGCCCAGGTCAAGCGGCAGCGGGAGGGGCTGCGGAATCCGCCGAAGACGGCCGAGGAGTTGCTTGCCACGCTCGAAAGCCAGGGACTCGTCCAGACGGTCGCCCGGCTCCGGCCGTTCGCCGATCTGTTGTGATTAGGCGAAGCGACACACGTAAAGGTTGTCGGACTTCGTTTCGCCTTCATGCGTTTCGGCGATGACGTGATCGATCTCGAAGGGGACTAACGACCAAGCCACGCACAAAACTTAGGGGCTTTGGGAAGAGTGCAACGCCTGGCACTTCTGTCATCCGCATTTTAACTAATCTCCGCGAATCCCCCCGATTTGGCGCGTACCTCGATCCAACTCCACTCCACGCGATCGCGCGATGGGTCGTCCTCTTTATCATCGGCGCGAAGGTCGCGATCGTCCCGCCGGCGGTGTTTCGGATGAAACCGAAGCGAGCGCACGCCACCCACTCCATCCGAGGTCCTCGGGAAGACCGCGAAGTCGGACCGAGGGCGATTCGCATCCACCGTTCACCCGATCCCCGCTCTCGGGGATCAGACCCTCAGCCACTTCACCGACTTCTTCCGGTCCAGGGCTTGCCAGACCTGGAAGAACTGGGCGCGGGCCTCGGTGGCGGCGCGCGACTCGCGTTCGATGAGTCGGCCGGCGGCCAGGTTGAACGGGCCCAGGGCCGGTCGCGCGGCCGCCGCCTCCTGGATCATCGCCTCCGCGATCGTGGCGTCCTGATGCGCGCCCAGGACGTCTTGCACGCGCCTCGCCTTCTTCGCGAACCGCTGGGCGGCCCGGCAGGGGCCGGGGTCCAGCGCCGGGGCGACGGTCTCCGCGGCGTAACGCGCCCGCTTGGCCTGCTTGCGGACCGTGTGGAACGCCTCGTCGGGGTCGGAAAGCGCCAGGGCGCGTCCGCCTCGCCTCAGGGCGTTCCACGCGGCCAAGACCAGCGGAGGAAGCGCCTCGCGACAGGGCGCGTCGGCCTCGTCCGACAGGGGAGGAGCGCCGGCCGCGATCCGCTCCCGGAGCGTCGCGTGGCGCGCGCCCCGCAGCGCTCCGCGGAGCGATTCCATGCCTCGCCGTCGACGATCGCGGAGGTCGTCGAAGAGTGGACCCAGGGCCTTGAAACTCGCCTGGTCGAGGGTCTCGGAGGCGTCGACGAGCCGATCGGCGAAGACGTCGAGGTCACGGACCGCGCCCAGGACGGCTCCCAGCCATTTCAACTCGGTCTCCAGGGACTCGGACCAGCGCGGCTCGGTCTGTCCGCGGAAGAGTCGCAGGGTCGACCGCAGCCTTCGAACGGTGGCGCGGAGGAGGTGAACCCCCTCGGGTTCCGCCGCCAGGGCCCTGGGAGTGTGCAAGGCGATCCAATGGCCAGCCTGCGCGAGGGCGCTGGTCAAAACCAGGGCCGCCGGGTCGTCCGGCCCGATCGAAGGGGGAGCCCAGTCGGCGAAGTCGCGAGAAACGGTCCGCATCGCGATACCGGGGAAGAACGCTCCGCCACGAACCGTGACCAGGGGACCGGCCAAGGGATCGTGGCCCACTCTCATGAAACTTAACGAACCAGGAACGCCGGCGGCAAGTGGCGAGACGCGCGGAGTTCCGGCGGTCGAGGGTTAGCCGTCCCCCGTGTACCTCGCTCTTTCGTTCGAACCGCGGGGGTCCGGCCGAACGATTGATCGCTCGGCGGACCCCACGCGCGGAGAATTCGCGAAGGCGGGTCTCAGACTCAGGCGTCGGGCAGCGTTCCGATGAACACGCCTCGGGTGTCCGCCGCGAAGAGACCGGCGTTGTCGTACTCGTCTCCTTCGCCGGGCTTGACGGTCGTCACGACGCCGCCCAGCACGGTCGATCGCGATGGCAGCGGAAGTTCCGTGGTCGGGTCGAGGAGGTCGTCCGGCGGCAGCGGGGTGACCGCGAAGCTTGGGTTGATCGCCCCTGGCAAGATCGCGTCGTCGATCGTCGGGTCGGTGACCGTGTTCCAGTACGCCGGGGAGTACAGCGGGTTGAAGAAGACGTACGACGGGTCGTTCGTCGGCCGCATGTTCTGGTAGCCGACCGGCGCGTAGGTCGCGTAGCGGATCGGAGCGCCGACGGTCCCGCCCAGCACGAAACCCGCCGGGGCGTCGTAAACGTCGTTGCCGCCGTCGCCAGGCGGGGGGCCGACGACCCGCTCGGGGCTGTAACCCCCGGGCGGCAGGGTGCCGTCGCCGCCGTAGGGTGCGACGCTCGCGGCCACGACCGAGTCGAACATGGTGCCCAGGATCTGGAAGTTGTCGATCACCGAGGCCGAGGAGTAATGCCCCGCCCGGTCCAGCCCGGCGACGATCCGGGTCGGATAGCCCGGCGAATTCGGATCGGTGACGAACGTCGATCGGACGTTGCCGTTGATGATGAGGTTCTGGATGCGAACCCCGGCGTTGATCTCGGAGTTGAGGATCGCGTCGGGACCGTCCGGACCAATGTTGCCGCCGCTGGGCACCGAGGGGCCACCGTCGATGAGCACGCCCGCGGTGACGTAGCTGTGGAAGATCCCGTGCCGGACGTCCAGCGCCAGGATGCTCTTGACGACGTCGATGTTCGCTCCCTGGATGCTCCCCTGATTCGGGGCCCCACCCAGCACGGTCAGGCTGCCCAGGTCCAGGCCGACCTTCAAATCGGTGGCCGACTTCGAACCCTGACCATAGAACGTGCCCTCCACCCGCAACAGGTTGAGGTTGCCGCCGACGTTGATGAAGCCCCCCGGCAGCACCCGGAGGTCGCCGCCGACGGACAGCTCCGAGAGGTTTCGGCCGAGGCTGAGCAGACCGCCGTTGCCCAGCAGGGCGTCGCCGGTGACCGCGAGCCGGCCGGTGACGTCGCGCCCGACGGTGAACTGGCCCTGGTCGGTCAGGCTCAACCCGCCGAGGATCACGTCGCCGCGAAGGTCGTTGCCCACGCTCAGCGTGCCGCCCGTGTCGACGCGGAGCGTCTTGCCGACGGTGAGACCCCCCATGTCCCTGCCCACGGAGAACACGCCCTGGCCAGAGACGTCCAGGTCGCCCACCACCTGACCACCACCCGTGAGATCCTCACCGACGATGAAGGAACCGGCGTTGTCGACGTCGATCGAACCGACGTTGAGGGCCCCCGCCAGGTCGTGGCCGACGACGAACGCCCCTCCGTCCAGGATCATGGGACCGCCGACGGAGAGCGACTGGCCCAGGTCGCCGGCGATACTCACGATCCCCCGCGGACCCAGGTTGATCCCGCCGACCACCCCCAGCGCGGCG
>JBFWRA010000413.1:0-5048 GCA_050249155.1 Isosphaeraceae bacterium
CACGACGCTCTTGCGATCTGGGGATGAAAGCCACCCCAATGGCCACCGGCGGGTTCGAGGAACTCGCCCTGCCAGTCGCCCGACGCAAGGGCCTGGGAGTGATCGCCATGAAGGTCTTTGGGCAGGACCAGATCGTCAACGCCGCGCCGATCGACCAGCTCCTGCGCTACGCGCTGTCGCTGCCGGTGAGCCTGACGAGCCTGGGGATGCCGAAGCCCGAGTACATCGATCGCAACGTGGCCGTGGCTCGGTCCTTCACTCCCATGAAGGACCAGGAGCGGAAAAAACTCTCCGACGGGATCCTCGCCGAGCGGAAAGTCGCGATGGCCAACTTCCTGAGCGACCACGCCGACGTGTGACGCCCCGCGCCGATCGTGTCGAATTCCAAAACGGAGGCGTGAAACAGGCCGGTCGTTCCACCTCATGCGATCCGACACGGATATTCTGGACTCAGGACCGAGCGATCGCCCAGCCTTCGCGAGTGACCAAGCTCTGGCGAGGGCCAAGGCCGCCTGAGAGTGAATCACTCCGATGAACGACGTGACGCGCATCCTCTCGGCCATCGAACAGGGCGACCTGGAGGCCGCCGAGTCGCTCCTGCCGCTGGTCTATGATGAACTCCGCAAGTTGGCCGCGCAGAGGCTGGCGAGGGAGAAGCCGGGGCAAACCCTTCAAGCCACCGCCCTGGTGCACGACGCCTACCTCAGACTCGTGGACGTCGATCAACCAGGGCGATGGCAAGGCCGGGGTCACTTCTTCGCCGCCGCGGCCGAGGCGATGCGCCGAATCCTGGTCGACGCCGCGCGGCGGAAGCGCCGGCCGAAGCACGGAGGCGACCGTCGGCGCGAGGACGAGGCCGGCGAGGCGATCGCTCCTCCCATCCTGGACCTTCTCGCATTGGACGAGGCGCTCACGAAGCTCGCCGCCGAGGATAAGGATTCGGCCGACCTGGTGAAGCTGAGATACTTCGCCGGCCTGTCCCTGGCCGAGGCCGCCGAGGTCCTCGGCCTGCCGGCCCGCACCGCCGGCCGCCGCTGGGCCTATGCCCGCGCCTGGCTCAGCGAGGAGATACTCGGCGGGCTCGACCCGGATTGCGAAAAATAATCCCAGGCCCGTGGCCGACGCCCCCTCAAAAACTCGCATGGGATGATGACGGGACGTGCCCTGGAGTTTTTCGGGAGGTGCGATGGCGAGCCACGAGCGGTCCATCTTCATGGAGGCCCTGGACTTCGCCGACCCGGCGGAGCGGGAGGCCCATCTCCTCCGGGTTTGCGGCGGAGATGACCGCCTGCGGGCCCGCGTCGAGGCCCTGATCCGCCGCCATCAGGCGAACGACGGCCTGCCGCTCGATCGGTCGCCGATCCTCGATCTCGTCGAGATGGCCGATCCGCCCCAAACCGCCGAGGGCCCCGGTTCGGTCATCGGGCCTTATCGGCTGTTGGAAGCGATCGGCGAAGGGGGAATGGGAGTCGTCCACGTCGCCGAGCAGTCCCAGCCGGTGCGACGCCGCGTCGCCCTCAAGGTCATCAAGCCGGGGATGGACACGAAGCAGGTCATCGCCCGGTTCGAGGCCGAGCGCCAGGCATTGGCGATGATGGACCACCCGAACGTCGCCAAGGTGTTCGACGGTGGAACGACCGAGTCGGGCCGCCCCTACTTCGTCATGGAGCTGGTCCGCGGCCTGCCCATCACCGAGTATTGCGACGGCGAGCGGCTCTCGATCCGCGAGCGTCTGGAGCTGTTCGTGCTGGTCTGCCGAGCGGTGCAGCATGCCCATCAGAAGGGCATCATCCATCGCGACCTGAAGCCGTCGAATATCCTGGTGACCCGCCACGACGGCGTGCCCGTGCCGAAGGTCATCGACTTCGGCGTCGCCAAGGCGACCGGCGGCGGCTTGACCGAGAAGACGGTCTACACCGCCTTCACACAGCTGATAGGCACTCCGCTGTACATGAGCCCGGAGCAGGTCGAGCTCTCGGGCCTGGACATCGACACACGGAGCGACATCTACTCGCTGGGCGTCCTGCTCTTCGAGTTGCTGACCGGGACGACGCCCTTCGACTCCGAGACGCTCAGGCGGGCGGCCTTCGACGAGATGCGCCGGATCATCCGCGAGGAGGAGCCGCCGAAACCGAGCACGCGGCTGAGCACGCTGGGCGCGACGCTGACGACGGCCTCGACGAAGCGGTCCTCCGACCCGAGGCACCTCAATCGGTCGGTGCTTGGCGAGCTGGACTGGATCGCGATGAAAGCGCTGGAGAAGGACCGGACGCGCCGCTATGAGACGGCTAACGACCTCGCCTCGGACGTGCAGTGCTACCTGACCGATCAGCCCGTGCAGGCGTGTCCGCCCTCAGCCCGGTATCGGTTCCACAAATTCGCCCGCCGTAACAAGGCGGTCCTGACGACGGCCGCCCTGGTCATCGCGACACTCATGACTGGTGCCGTCGTGAGCGTCTGGCAGGCCGTCCGGGCCATCCAGGCCGAGGCGCGAGCCGAAAGCCACCGCAAGCTCGCCGAAGGGAACGCCTCCGAAGCCGCCCGGCAACGAGATGAAGCGCGACGGCAGAAGCTCGCGGTCGTGACACGCGAGGCGTCGCTCCGCCGTTACCTCTACGCGGCGGATATGAAGCTGGCCTGGCAGGCCTGGAGCAACGCCTGGAACAAGGACGACCTGGACCAGGTGCGGCGCCTGATGGCTCGCCACGGGCCCGACGCCGGCCGGGAAGACGTGCGCAGCTTCGTCTGGTACTACTTGAATGGGTTGTGTGGTCAATCCCCCCGATGGACCCTGGACGGATCGACCTTGGGTGGCCACGAGGGCAAGGTCTATCACCTGGCCATCTCGCCCGATGGTCAGACCCTGGCTTCCGCCAGCGAGGATGGAACCGCGAAACTCTGGGACCTGGCGACGGCTCACCTACGGCACACCCTTCGCGGACATGCCGGCGAAGTGAATTGTGTCGCGTTCGCCCCGGATGGCAGGGAGCTGTCCACCGCCAGTGACGACGGGAGCGTCCGGGTCTGGGATCCCGTCAGTGGCCGAGAGCATACCGCCCGTGCGCTTACAGGGTTCGACATGCCCGTCCACCGCGTGGACTACTCCGCCGACGGGAGACTAGTGGTCACGGGTGAACTCTCGGAGCGATGGGACGCCGCGGCGACCTCTCTATGGGACGTTTCCGCCCGACAACCGCGTGTCCGTATGGAAGGTCACTTCCCGCTGGCCCTATCGCCGGACGCCCACACGCTGGCGACGACGAACTGGGACATGGCGGTACGACTGTGGGACGTGGCCAGCCGCCAGGAGCGGGCCGTCCTGCGCGGGCATACCGAGATCGTGCTCACGGGGGCGTTTTCGCCCGATGGCGGGACCGTGGCAACCGGTAGCGGGGATGGCACGGTCCGGTTATGGGGTCTTCATGGGCCGCGGGGAGTGAAGCAGCGCTGGCGGGTTCCACTACGGGTCCACAGCGTGGCCTATTCGCCGGACGGCAAGTTGCTGGCGGCAGGCGATGAGTCGGGAGCCGTCTATCTCTGGGAAACGAGCGGTGGACTCCCAACCGCGGTCTTTGGCGGCCATGCGCAACGGGTGCGAGCCGTCCGGTTCACCCCTGACGGCAGGACGCTGGCGAGCGCCGGCGACGACCGGACCGTGAAGCTTTGGGACGTGACGGTCGCAAGCCTCGCGCAACAACCGCCTGACCAGCCCAAGCCGTTCACCGCCCTCAGCTTTTCTCCCGATGGCGAGCTGCTGGCGACGTCGCTCGGCGCGAGTCACGGCATGCTCTGGAATGTCAGGACGGGCGAGGCCCGGGCGTTGACGCTCCATCGCCCCGAGCGGGAGGTGACGAGTGTGGCGTTCTCCCCCGCGGGCCGGATCCTGGCCACGACCGGTTCCGACCAATCCCTGTCCCTCGTCGATCCGATCACGGGAAGCCAGCGGTTAGCCATTGCTGGCCCCGGCGTGTCGAACGGCTCGTTAACCTTTTCCCCGGACGGCGGAATGCTGGTCGGCGACGGCGACGACGATGTGCTCCGCATCTGGGACACGAACACCGGGAAGATTCTCCACGCCCTGACAAAGTTCATCCCAGTCTTGGATCAGAAGACTTGGAAGAGAACGTACGTCCCGGCAAGTGCGGTGCCCATCTCGTCTCCCTGGGCCTTCGCGTTCTCTCCGGACGGCAGGACGCTCGCCGTGCAATCCTACGGCGAAGTTACGTGCTGGGACCTGGCGACCGGTGCCCCTTGCGAACCCTGGACCCGCTCCATGAGCGGGGTGAACTGCCTGGCCTACTCGCCCGATGGCCAGACGTTGGCAACAGGAGACAACGACCGGCAGCGGATCATCCTTTGGGACACGCGCACGGGCCGCGCGCGGGCAAACCTGAGGGAGGGTGCCGATTCCATATCGACCTTGGCCTTCTCGCCCGACGGCAGGACGCTGGCCACCTGCGGTGGGAGTGGCAAGGTGACTCTTTGGGATGTGGCCACCGCTCAAGAGATGATCCGTCTCGACGGCCACACCGGTTCCATCCACCACGCGGCGTTCTCGCCCGACGGCAGGACGCTGGCCACCGCCGGGGCCTCGGCCGACGGACAGCGGGGCGAGCTCCGGTTCTGGCGTGCCGAACCCGCCGAGTCGCCGGGCAACACAGCCAAACAGGAGGAGCGAGACAACCCGGCTCACCCCTGACTCCTCATCTCTGATCCCCGACCCCTGAAGCGCACGCGGCCGGTGAGGCCGGGCCGCAACGCGAGACTCGGACCGGCCCCAGCCGGCCCAGGCGATCGGTTTGCGCGCCGGGCGCGTCGGCTCCTCTCTCGGATTGGCAAACCAGACCCTCAACAAGGACAGAATGATGCCGTTCTCCTCCCGCAAGACTCGCCGTGACGCCCGGGTTCGCTCGATCCGCCGCGCCTCCGCGCCGCGACTCGAACAACTCGAACCCCGCGTCGTGCTCTCGACGTTCACGGTCACGAACACCGACGACAGCGGTCCCGGCTCGCTGCGGCAGGCGATGCTCGACGCCAACGCGAACGCC
>JBFWRA010000414.1:0-5044 GCA_050249155.1 Isosphaeraceae bacterium
GCACCCCACCCCTCTCTCGCCTGGCGACTTGCCCGGCGGCCCTTCTGACGGTTAATCTAAAGTTATCCCGCCGTCCACGAATTGCCCACCGGAGGTGGTGCGGTTCCGGTCCGGAAACCGACCCTGGCCATGGAGGCCCTCGTCACGATGGAACCCGCTTACCTCGTTCGTTACGGCGTGATGGGCCAGGTCGGCCGATTCCTCGCGGACGACGGCGAGCGTTTCGAGCGCGGTCGATCGGTGGTCGTTCGCTCCCACAGGGGAACCGAACTGGGCGAGGTCCTGATCCCCGCTCCCGAAGGTCCACGCCTGGAAAGCCCCGAGGTCGACGGCCTGGCGCGCATCCTCCGCCCGGCCCATCCGAACGACCTCGACCGCGCCCGACGCGCCGAGGGAAATCGCTCGACCTACTTTCAGGACTGCCTCCGCATCCTCGGCGGAGGAACCTGGCCGATCGACCTGCTCGACGTGGAGCCCCTGCTCGACGAGGACCGGCTGGTGCTTCACTACCTCGGCCCCCACAAGCTGGACGTCGCCGGCCTCCTCGCGGTCTTTCGCGACACATATCGATATGACGTGATGTTTCAGCCAGTCGGTCGCGACGAGGACGAGGATGAGGACGACCACCGCCACGGCTGCGGGAGCTGTGGCTCCGGATCGGGTTGCGGCACCGGCGTCGAGAGCGGCCGCGGCGGTTCCTCGGGCTGTGGCGGTTGCGAGGTCAAGAAACTCCTGACGGCCCGCCGTTAAGGAGTCGCCCGGGAATCACTTCCCGAGTTTCAGGGGTCTGGGTGCCCGGGTCAAAGCTCGCGTGACCCGGAATCACCCTCGCCGTGGAGCGAAGCGATTGGGCGTCGATCTCCTCGGATCGATCCGTGGTCAACCCAATCGTCGGGGGCGAATCCGGGTCACGCGAGCTTTGACCCGGGCACCCTTGGGATCGATAGTCGGGAAGTGATTCCCAGCCCGTTCCTGAGGCAAGCTCGACGCCGACCGCTAGGGGTCTTGAACCAGGCCGGCGAAGTCCGCGCGCTGAACGACTTCCCCCCGCCCGATCCTCGCCGATTCACCCGCCCAGAAAATGGGTGAACGATTCGAAGGCGAATCGGGATGGTTTAGTAAGGCAGGCGACGCGGCCCCCCACGCCGAGAAAGAAGTCCTGAGTTGTGGCTTACCCGTTTTGTATTCACATTTGGAAACGAGCGAACATGCGAACGATTCGAAACCCCCGTTACGCTCCCGAGTCTCTCGAACGGAAGCTCAGCCCTTCGGCCGTGTTTGGCGTCCTGTCCGAGCCCCCGACGGCGGAGTACGCCAGCTTCGTCGCCGAACCCCCTCCCCCGCCGGACATCCCCCCCGGTGACCCGTTCGGGCCGGCTGGTCCCGCCTGAGGCCAGTTTCGAAGTCACGTCCTTGCCTGCCGACGACGCCAGGTAGGGAAGTGCTTCCAGGGGGCCGGCGCGTGGGGCGCGCCGGCCCCCTCCGCGTTTCGAACGCCGAAGGCTTTACAATCCCGCGAGCGGTCCGGACTTTGGCGAAAGACGGCTCGCACGTGACCGTTCTTCGCCAAGCCTTTCACCGGTCCCGCTCGGAGGACTCCCAGAGCTCCCGCAACCGCGATTCCTCGGCGAGTTGAACGGCGACGAGTTTTGGGTCGAGCCGTCGCGCCTCGATGAGGTTGGCCAACGCCTCCGACCTGAGAACCGGATCGTCTCCGGCCACCGAGACGATTGCCAGCGCCAGGTTGAGTCGCGAACCACCTGGCATCGCATTGTGGCGACGCGAGAGATCCATGCCCCTCCTTGCGAGTTGGAGTGCCTCCGTCGATCGTCCCTCCTCGATCAATCTCGACGTCGTGACATGAAGCGCGTAAAGGAGCAAGCCCCCTTTCGCTTTTCTCAGCGACTCTTCGAGTTTCGGGTGTTGGCTCACGATCTCGAAATCGCGATGGTAGCCCGAGAGACCCAGGCGCTGGAGCAAAATGCCGTGGAGGTAGCGCGCCTCCAGGTGCGAAGGGTCGCTCGCCAGTGCGACCTCGGCCTCGCGAAGGGCCAGCCGGTCCTGGCCACTGTCCGAGAAGGCCCTGGCGAAGTGGAATCGAATGCGCGCCTCGTCGGGATCGCTCGCCAGGATCTCGGCGCGGGTTCGGAATTCGTCCGGCCCCGGGTATGGGCCTGTGAGATCCAGTCGAGGCGCGTCGTCGGGCTGGGGAGAGCTTCGACCGGTCAACAGCAGGAAGTGGGTGTAATCCGCGAAGAAGTTCCGGGGCTGCCTCAGCGTGACACGAAGGAACGTCCGCGCGAGATAGGTCTCGGGGTCGTCCGGGTCGAGGGACTCGGCCCTGGCGTACTGTTCTTCCGCCTCGGTGAACGCCCGAGAGGCGTAAAGGCAGCCCGCGAGTTGGAGTCGGAGGATCGCGTTATCGGGTCGGGCCTGGACGCAGGCCTTGAGATGTTCGGCGGCGGCCTGGGGATCGTTCAGCGCGAAGGCGGTGGCGGCGGCCCGATAGTGCCCCCAGAACGAATCGGGGCGGAGTTTCAAGACGTTTTCATAATGCGTTCTCGCCTCGAATTCCCAACCTTTGGCCTGTTCGAGCTCGGCGGCGACTCCCGCGAGGTAGGCCGCGGCCCAGGGCGCGGGCGCGCTCTCACTTTCAAGGGAGGCGGCGGCCCGGGGCAGACCGAGCCGATCGCGGAGCAGGCGGCGCTCGTGTTCGACGGGCGCGTGGGACGCTCCCGCGACTCGGTCCAGGCAAATCAAGGCGCGACGCCAGTCCTGGGGAGAATGGGGACGCTCGCGCAGGGCCCTGGCGAACCGCAGGGCCTGCTCGGTGAGCCAGACTTCCAGTTCCTCGCGCTCGAAGGGGGGCAGGTGGCCGATCTCGTCATGCCGTCGCCAGTCGGCGAGGCTGAAGACGCCATAGTGCTCGAGATGCCGCTTGGCGACGACCGAGGGATCGCCGTTGGCCTCGATGACCTGGCCGCTGCCCATCCTGCGGATCAGGAACGCGCCCGATTCCTTGCCACCGGTAATTTGATCGTAACGTCTTGACGCGTCTTTCCGATGAGCGTGGGACGAGGCCCAGGCGACCGCGCAGGTGACCACGGCCGTCACCAGCAGGCCGGTCAATCCGACGGCCAGCGCCCCCCTTCGGCGGCGCGCCCAGCGCAGCAGGCGGTCGCCCGGGGATTCCCCGGTGGCGTGCGCCAGCGGTCGGTCTCGGCGCCACAAGTCGAGGTCCTCGGCCAGTTGCGACGCTCTGCGATAGCGACCCTCGGGATCCGGGCAGAGGCAGCGATCGAGGATCGCCCGAAGGCCGGCGGCCACCGGCGAACCGGCCGCTCGAATCATCACCCGGCCGCCTTGCCGTCGAGAGAGGAAATAGGCCGAGGCCATCGCCTGAATCGAGATCGACGTCCCATTCATCCCCGAAAGTTCAGGGGTCTTGCCGGTCAAGAGTTCCAGCAGGACGACCCCCAACGCGTAGACGTCGGCCCGGTGACGATCCGCCGCGGTGGGACGCGGTGCGACCACCGACTCGGCCACGGCCAGCAGTCGCTCCGGCGCCATGTAGGGGAGCGTTCCTCCGGCGTCGTCGGGGAGATCGCCCGAGCCCGGCGCGTGCCCCAGCGGCCGCCATCCCACGGCCAGGTTGAAGTCCAGAAGCATCGGCACGCCGTCGGCGGTCAACAGGACGTTCGACGGCTTGACGTCACCGTGGAGCACTCCCTTGGCATAGGCGAAGTCCAGGGCCTCCGCCAGCCTGGCCACGATCCAGGCGCAGGCCCTGGGATAAGAGATCGCTTCGATCAGGTCCCGATTCGGCCGGAACTGGACTTCCCGGACGTATTCCCGGGGAGAGACCCGGTCCATAAGGGCCAGTAGGTCCGCTCCCTGAGTGGGCCTCCTGCCCCCGCGCTTTCTCTCGGCCAGGATCGCGGCGAGCGTGGCTCCCCCCAGAAAGGGCATGCACAGAATCTGAAGCGCGCCGTCTTCGACCAGACTATGCCATAAGACGTTGACGATGTTGGGGTGCTCGACGCGGGCCAGCAGGCGGGCCTCGGGAGTGACCCTGCTCGACACCTTCACCACGACCAGGCGGTCGTCGAGGTCGGCCTGCTCAGCCAGGAAGACCCTGGCGAATCCCCCCTCTCCCAGCACGCGGAGCAGGTGGTACGGGCCGATCTGGGCACCCGGCACGGGGAGTGGCTCGCACCCCTGCGTGTCCCATCGCCTCAGGCACGACGAGGACAGCATGTCATGAATGCCGAAGACCCGCGTCAGCGCCTCGGCCTGTTCGGGATACCTCGACAGGTACTCGTCGGGGTTCGGCTCGAGGCCGTGGGCGTCGGCCAGGCAGAACTCCCGATAAATCAGCGTGACCAGATCGTCGGGACGGTCCGGGCGGATTCGATCGAGGTAGTCCTGGATGCGAGGCCTCTCACCACGCTCCCAACGCGCCGTGAACTCCGCGAGAAGGGCGTCGAAGGCCGAGGAATCCGATCCCGAGGCGCGCGGTCGTCCGCGACGGCCCGAGGACGGGGGCTTTCCCCTGGAGCGACGGGGGCGAAGATGGTCGGAATCCGAGTCGGGTGAGGTTCGCGTGGACGAGTGTGGCATGAGGGCCGTCACCGCCGCTCCTCGCGGCGTTTGAGGTCTGTCACCACCTTCCGCACGGCACTCTCATGGAGACCGAGCCGCCGCCCGATCTCCTCGAAGGTCATCTGATTCTTGCGAAGTTCCACGACCTTGCGTTCGAAAGAACTCCGACCCTTGAGAATCCGTTCCAGGCGGTCGTCGGCCTGAAGGGTCTGGCTGGGGGAAGGATCCTTCGCGGTCAGCTCGCGAGCCAGCTCACTCTCTCCCCCGCGAGTGTAGAGCGGCTGTTCCAGCTTGATGTTGTACTTGCGCGTGGATTGGCGGCGGTGCTCCTCGTAGACCTTGTTCCTGGCCACGCCCGCCAGATAGCCCATGAGATGGCGGGGGCTCTCGAAGTGAAGGGCCTCGCCGGGCTTCATCAGAACACTGGTCCAGACCGCCTGAA
>JBFWRA010000415.1:0-5040 GCA_050249155.1 Isosphaeraceae bacterium
TCCTGTCGTGGTCGGTAGTTCCGGAACGCGTCGCCCGAACCGCCCGGAGTCCTGGAAAGTCGGTCTCCGTTGACGCGCTTCGACGGGTCGGTCCACAATGAGGTCCGGCGTCGGTCGCGAACGCGTTTGGGATGGGACGCTCGATTCAAGGGGTCGTCGGGTGGGTGACACGCTGCGTCGTCGGGTCATCGTGGTCTTGCTGGTCCTGGGAGCCGCTTTCGCGACGGGACTGGTCTGGGTGTTGACCTTGCCTCCCCCCGTGCCAGGCTGGGAGCGCGAGGCCCTGGCCAGTCGCGCGCGGGAACTGGCCGATGGTGACGATCCCCTCGCCGCGGCCGACGCTTACCGCAAGGCCCTCCTGGTCGATCCGACGCTGGAGAACCGTAAAGAGCTGGCCAGGGCCTTATTGCGGGCGAACCGCCCTTCCGAGGCTCGGGAAGTGCTCGGTGCCGTGGGCGCGGAGGAGGCGGACGAGGAGGCGGTCTGGCTCGAAAGCCGCGTCTGGCTTCAAGCCGGCGATCTTGCTCGCGCCATTCAGACCATGGCCGGGGCCGCGAATTATCGGCGTTCGCATCCGATCGAGCCGGAACCCGCTCCGTACGTGGGAGCGGCGCGTTGCGTCAATTGCCACAAGGGGATCCATCAGGTTCAGATCACGACCGCTCATGCGAGGACGTACTTCAGGGCGGAGGACCTGGGCGAACTCGAACTTCCGTCCGGGTCGGTGACCGATGAGTTCAACCCGAACGTCACGCACGAATGGGTTCGCGAGGGCCAGTCGATCGCGTTGAGGACCCGCGTGGGAGACGACCTCGTCGAGGCCGTCGTCCACTATGCGTTCGGGTCGGGGGATCGAGGGCTGACGCTGGTCGGCAAGGACCGAGCGGGGGGGGATCGCGAGCTGAGACTCTCGCGATACGCCGAGCCGCATGGGTGGCAGGTCACCTCGGGTCAGTCGGGCACACCCGACGTCAGAGCGGATTACGTTGGCCGGACTCTCTCCCCGGAGGACCTCCGAGGCTGCTTCGCTTGCCACACGACGCGGCCTGACGCCGCGATCGCGAACGCCGGGCCCACCGCGAGCGACCGCTCCATCGGCTGCGAGCGCTGTCACGGGCCGGGGGGAAACCACCTACTCGCGGTGGAGGCGAAGCTCCCCGACCTGGCGATCGCCCGGCCGCGCCACGAGCCAGGCGGTCAAGTTCAGGAACTGTGCGCGGGGTGCCATAGCCCGAAGCGGACGTCGGGCGGTGGCGCCGACCCGCTAGAGAACGTGATGGCCAGGGCCACCAACGACGAGGTGCGATTTCAATCCCTCACGCTTCCAAGGAGCCGTTGCGTCACGATGAGTCAAGGCGAGCTGGATTGTCTCACCTGCCACGAGGCGCATCACGACGCGGAGAAGGAACCGGCCTTCTACGAGTCGAAATGCCTGGAATGCCACGCGGCGATCGGGCCTGGCTCCAACACCGCCTGCCCGGTGAATCCGTTGAAGGGTTGCGTGAACTGTCACATGCCCGCGGTTCGCTCGGCGGTGCCGCACTCGACGTTCACGGACCACCACATCCGGATTCACCCCGAGAGTGAAGCCCCGCCGTTGCTTCGTCCACCCACACCTTGAGGGAGGCGAGGCGACGCGAGCCTCTCGGGGGAAGTCGGGGGCGCGGGAAGATATGGGTCCTCAGAGGACCGGCACACCTTCCCGCCCTTTCGATCTGGACGTGGCGAACGTCGCCCGCTCAGTCGACCAGTTCGAAGTCGTGGGTGTTGGATTCTTCCTTGACCTCGGCTTCGAGGCCGGAGGTGTCGGCGAGCTTGTAGCGGGGCGGAAGCAGGTTCTTGGCCGTCTTCTGGGCCTTGAAGAACGCCTTGTCGTGGTGGAACTGGCCCCCCTGGGCGATCTTCTCCATCTCGGAGGTGTCGACCTCGACGGAGGTGACCGTGACCTTGTATTTTCCAGGAAGGGCACCGTCGCCCGGGTCGGCGGTGGTCAACTTGTAGTAGCCGTCCGTGATTTCGCCGCTGGCGCTGCGGCCTTCGGGATCGCTCGTGACGAAGTCGATCCGACCCTTGGGGACGGGCTCACCCTTGTAGGTCACTTTGCCGCTGACGGGGTAGCGCTGGGGCAGCCCGCTGTCCGATCCACAACCCGACGCGAACAGGGCCAGGGCCACGGCGACGGTCGGGGTCACGCGCAGGGCCAGTTGTCGTCGACTCAGCATGAGCACCTCTAATCCTGATGGTGTGGAGAAACCCGAGGCGATCTCACGACGCGAAGCGGCCGGGGGCGAGCCCCCGGCCGCTTCGGCCGATGGTGATTTTCAGAGATCAATACGCGTCCGCGCTGATGACCTCGCCGCCGTTTCGGCTGCCCAGCGCGCAATAGATCGGCAGGCTGACGGTGTTCTTGACGAACTTGACCGAGCCGTCGGCGAAGGTGAAATTGGCACCGCCGGGGTGCTTGCTGGCGAACCCCTTCGCCGCGGCCCCGAAGCGGCAGCCCAGCGGGGCGCTGGCGCCTTGCCAGTTGTTGACGCAGCCCGGCGTCGCGGGGTCGACCGTGTTCGAGTTCCAGTTCAACGGCACGGTCAAGCCGTGGGTCCCGCCGTTCTGGAACCAGAAGTTGCTGTCCGCGGCGCGGGAGGGCAGGACCTCGCCGACGATGATGGTGTTGCTGGTCCCGTCGGTCACCGACGCGATCGTCGGCGGAGAGACGAACATCCGGTAGTCGAAGAAGCCGCGCATCTGGCCGGTGCCCGCGGTGAACCCGCCAGGCTGGCCGAAGTTGGTGCCCCAGAACCCGTCCCAGCCGATCTTGGGCCGGCCAGCGGTGGGGGCGGGATAGGTCTCCCAGGGCAGGCCGCCGTTGAGCGGGCCGCCGCAGTAGTTGTCGCCGAAGCTGCCGGCGTAGTTCGAGACCGGGACCAGCGCGGTCGACTGACCGGTGGCCGGATCGAGCACCTGATTGCAGTACTGGCCCCTCGGGTTGCCCGAGCCGAGCTGACCGTTCGGAAGCTGACCCTGGCCGTTATCCCCGTCCGACGGACAGAGGAACGCGGTGAACGTCACTCGGTACGCCGTCACGAACGCCGCGG
Organism: Isosphaeraceae bacterium; assembly: GCA_050249155.1. Lineage (GTDB taxonomy): Bacteria > Planctomycetota > Planctomycetia > Isosphaerales > Isosphaeraceae > JBFWRA01. The sequence goes on from JBFWRA010000415.1 coordinate 3,096, forward strand.
AGGCACCGCCGCCGCTGCTGGCGTTGACATCGAAGTTCACGGCGTTGTACGCCGTGTTGCCTTCCATCTGCGGCAGGATCAGCCCGCGCCAATTGATGGAGTTGGCACCGGAGTCCCAGGGGTTGCCGTTCTTGGTGATCCCGCCGGGGGGATAGGTCCCGTAGGTGCTCTCGTAGTTCGCGATCGCCAGACCAAGCTGCTTGAGGTTGTTGACGCACTGTGCGCGACGCGCCGCTTCGCGCGCGCTCTGGACCGCCGGCAGCAACAGGGCGATGAGAACCGCGATGATGGCGATCACCACCAGCAATTCAATGAGAGTGAAACCCCGTTGACCGACGAGTCGCTTCGAAGATCGCATTCGGACATCCTCCCTTTCGTGGGAACTGTACGGATCGGAACGTGACGTGAAACTGTTCCGACTTCTTCGAAAATGGAGACGACCCGGAACCGGTCGGCCCCAGTCACCCACGCGATGGCGTGGACGAGTCCAGTGGTCTCGATTTCAGACGAGAAGACGCGGGGGGGCTGCGATCGAGGGTCAACCCTGCCAATGACGACGGCCAGACATGGCCGCGGGGTTCCGGGTTTGTCGGACAGTTTTCCAGGCGAGAGTGGCCGGAGATTCGATGGTGGAACTGCGTGGTCGATTGACGTCCTTGACTCTCGCCGTAAGGGATCGTAGTAGCGAAACTCCCGGGTGGTCAAGCGAAAAATGGGGGATTCCACCCGATCTGGATCGGAAATTGTCGCCTCGGTGCATCACCTCGCTTCAAAAAACCGGAGGAGACGTCAGAATGGGAGATTGCGGAAGAATAGAGGACTTGACGGGTCTCAGCGTTTCAGGGAGATGAGGAGTTCGGGAAGCGGACCGAGGTCGAGGAGAAGGTCGTCCGCCGTGGCGACGCAACGGAGCGCGTGCCCGTCGGGTCGACCGATCAGGTTGAGGGCCTTCAGGTTCACTCCCGCGGCGTTGGGTGAGAACGCGGGTAAGAGGATCGAGGTGGGCCCGATCACGAAGCAGGGCGCGTTGACGTTGGAGATACGAAGGCGCGGGTGAAGATGACCGGTGATTGTCCGAGGGGCGTTGAGCGGTCGGTCGCCGTGGGCGATCGTCCAACCGGCGACTTCCAGCGCGGTCCTGGCTCCACGCCCGGGGGGATCGTGGTTCCCCTTCAGGGCGTCCAGAACGACGCCACGGGTTCCGAGCCATCGCGAGAGGTCGACCACCGCGCGGGAGGTCCGGACGCAGGGCCGGGGTGACTCGACGAGGTCTCCCGCCACCACCAATCGGGTCAGATCGACCGGCGCGCGTCTCAGGACGCCTTCCAGCTTGGAAATCGTCTCGGCCAGCGAGTGTTCGGGCAGGCAATCTCCCCCGGCTTCGCGAGCCCACTCGTAGCCGAGATGGACGTCGGCGACGACCGCCACCCGCTCGGAAGGGTGGATCGCCGCGCCGGCGGGGTCCAGCAGCCAGCCGTCGGGGCCTCCCGCCAAGCACCCGTTCAAGGGTCACCTGAAGGGGCGGGGGCCGCTGTGAGTCGAGCGTGCAGCCGTCGAAGCGCGTCGGCGGGGGACTCGAACCGCAGGGGCTCTCCGCGGGCGACGCCGCCCGGGTCGATCCAGGCCGTCGCGAACGGGGAAGGCCCGTCGAGCGTTCGAAACCGGAGTGAAGGGGCGCGACCGAGCCAGGCCAGCGCGGCCGGAACGTCGAGCAGGTCTTCCAGGACCTCGCGACGGGTCTCGCGGAGCAAGGGGTGGTCCGGACACGACGCCTTGACCAGGGGATAGAGCCGGCTGCCCACCCAGAGCGTGCCTCCGACCCGTCGTCGGCCTCCCTCGGGGTTCCGCAGGACCATCAGCGCGGTCGTCGCGACGTGCCGAAAGCGTCGGGCCATCAACTCCCCACGGTCCAGTCCTTCCAGGACGTCGTCGGTGAATCCGGCGG
>JBFWRA010000416.1:0-5031 GCA_050249155.1 Isosphaeraceae bacterium
CGAATCACGCGCTGAACGCGATCGAACAGGGGCCCGATCGGAACCATCCGGGTGTCGAGAACTCCCTTTTGCAGGCCGTTGGTCACGCGATCCAGTTGATGGATCGCTTCGGAGAGGGCGTTGACCCGCTCTCGGCCGAGCCGGATCAGGTCGAGTTCCAGGCGGATCTCGGCGAAGTTGTCCCGGAGCCTTCGAACCTGGGCGACCCAGCGCTCGCCCGCCTCTGGCGAACCCCCGAACGCTTCCAGTTCATGGCAGAGGCTATCCAGGCGATCCTGGGTGTCGGCGGTCAGAAGTCGCGCGTTCGAGTCGCGAAAGAGATCTTCCAGCCCCTGGGCGATCTCATAGAACCGCGCGCGATTGATGACCAGCTCCCCGGCCAGATTCATCAAGGAATCGAGCCGATCGACGTCGACTCGCAACGTCTCGACCACTTTTTTCGCGGCGGGTGCCGGCGGCTCCTTTTCCTTCTCCTTGACGGCCACCGGGGTGGGATGCGCCGCGGAAGGTTCTTCCGTGAGCGGAGTCGAGGGCGGCGAGGAGGGAGCGGGGGATTCGAGGTCCGGGGCGACGGTCGGCTCGGCGATGGGTTCGGCCGTGAGGGCGGGTGGGGCTTCCTGGGTCGTCGGGGCGGTCACGTCGAGATCCGACGGAAGTTCCTCGGCCTCGATCTGGGTCTCGGTGACCCCCTCGACGTCCGCCAGGGCTCGCAGCTCGCTGGCGTCACAATCCGAGGTCAGCCAGAGCCGAAACTGGGCGAGCGTCTCCACGGATTCAAGCTGGTCCGCGGGAGGCTCGGTCGCCAGGACCCTGGCCTTGGAGGCCAGTCGGTTCATGACCAGCTTGGCCTTCATGTCGGGCCAGGGGAGGTTCGGGGCGAAGATCACGGTGAGCCGGACGACCCCCACCGCGCCCTCCGGGACGACCGCTTCGAGCCAGTCGGGTGCCGGCTCGGACTCGACCGACGTGGGCTCGGCCTCCCGCGTCTCCACGAGGGGGACGTCGGCGGGCTCGGCGCGAGGCTCGGGCTCCGTCGTGGTCGGAGGCGGCTTGGGCGTGGAAGGAATCTCGACGGCCACCGGCTCGCCGGAAAGCGCGGCGACCACCTCGGCGGTCAGGGACGAAAGGTCGACCGCCGGGGGATTGCCCGACCTGAGCTCTCGGTGAAAGTCGCGGAGACCGTCAAGGCAACGAAAGCAGAGGTCCAGAGTCGGCCGATCGAGGGTTCGTTCCCCGGATCGAAGGCGATCGAAAAACGTCTCGAGATGATGGGTCAGGTCCTTGACCTGCCCGAACCCCATGACCGTGGAAGCCCCCTTGATGCTGTGGATCAGCCGGAACGCCTCACGAAGCACGGCCGCGTCCGAGGGGTCCCGCTCGAGTTTGAGCAGGGCGTCATTGAGGCCGGCGATCTGCTCGTCGGTCTCGTCGAGGTAATACGGCAACAGTTCAGAGAGGTCGAAACCCGACATCGGCGGAGACTCCGGCGGGAGGCGCGGACCTGCCCGGCTTGACGCGGATCAATCGGGGGAACGGCGGTAGAGCCAGGGTTTCAGCTTTTCCAGGGGATCCAGCATCGAATAGATCCCCTCGGTGGGTCCGACCACGAGATATCCGCCCTTGGCCAGGGCCCCGATGAGGTTCCGGGTGACGGTCAGCTTCGACGACGTGTCGAAATAGATCAGGACGTTCTTGATGAAAATACAGTCAAACGGCTCCTCACGAAGCGGCGACATCAAATTATGGAGCTTCCAGGTGACCATCGATCGAATTTCCGGTTTGAGAATCCAGCGCTGGGCGTTCTCGTCGTGGTCGAAGTAACGGGCGCGATCGTCGGGACGGATCAGGCGGACGGAGCGATCGTCGTAGCTGGCGACGCGCGCCGCGGCCAGCGCCGCGGCGCTGATGTCAGTCCCGAGCAGGTGGGTCGTCCAGCCGACGAACTGATGTTTGAGAGCGGCCAATCTCAGGGCGATCGAGTAGGGCTCCTCTCCGGTACTGGCCGCCGCGGACCAGATTCGCAGTCGCTTGGGACGCTTGCCCAGCCTGCCGGCGGCGGCGATCTCTGGAAAGAAGCTGTCCGAGAGCCAATCGAAATGATGGACGTCTCGATGGAAATAGGTCTCGTTAGTCGTGATCTCGTCAAGGAACTGGGGCATCTCGGCGCCGCCGGCGGGTGAGGTCAAAAAGGTGTAATACGCGGAAAACCCCTCGATCCCCGTGGCCCGCAGGCGGCGTCTTAGCCGATTGGTGATCATCACTTTCTTGTTGGGGGGGATTCTGATGCCGGCGACTTTATAGATCAAGGCGCAGAATCGGTCGTACTCATCCACGGATAATTCGGCGAACTGCATCCGGCCGCTCTCCCTCCATGACTCCCTGGCACCGACCGGCCTGGGCGCGTTCCCCAGCGGCGAGCGCCCGTCGTATTATAACTTGAAGCCAGAGATCACGGCCTTCAAGGCGGACGCCTGGGCCCCGAGTTCCTCGGCGCTGGCGGAGAGTTCCTCGGAACTGGACGCGTTGGTCTCGGTGATGCTCGAGACGTCCTGGATCGCCTTGCTCACCTCCGCGGCGGAATCGGACTGCTCCGAGGTCGCCCTGGCGATCTTGGAGATACTCGCGGCGGTCTCATCGACCCCCTGGACGATCTTCAAGAGAGACTGACCGGCTTTCTCGGAGAGCGACGCGCCGTCGGCCACGCGCCGGGTCGATTCCTTGATGAGGGCGGTGATCTCCTTGGCCGCGTTTCGAGACCGCTCGGCGAGCTTGCGAACCTCGTCGGCCACCACCGCGAACCCCAGCCCGTGCTCCCCCGCCCTGGCCGCCTCGATCGCGGCGTTCAGGGCCAGCAAGTTCGTCTGGCTGGCGATCTCGCTGATCACCTGGATGATATCGCTCACCTGCTCGCTCGACTTCTTGATGAGCACCATCGCCTCGATCGCCTGGTCGACCGATTCACCCCCTTGCTTCGCCAGGCGCGCCGCGCCCTCGGCCAGCTCCCGAGCCGCCCCGGCGTTGTGGTTGATCTCCAGGATCGACTTGCTCAGGCTCTCGACCGACGCCGACATCTCCTCGACGGTCGCGGCCTGGTTTTGTGACGACTCGCTCAGATAAGTCGCGCTTTCGGAGACTACACGGGAGCCCTCGGCGAACTGGTTGGCCGACTCGACGACCTGACCGATGATCCCTTTCAGGTCATTGATCATATCGGCCAGAGCCTTGCCGAGCTTGCCAATGTCGTCGTCGCTGTCATAGACGACCTGCACCGTGAGGTCCCCATTGGCCGCGCTGCGGGTCGCCTGCATCAGCAGGGCGACTTTTTGTTCCAGGTCGCGCTTCGATCGGGCGATCTGAGCCTCCTGCCGCGTTCGTTGCAAGGCCGCGGAGACCAGCCTGCCCACGCTCCGGAGGGTCTCCAGACGATGGTCCGTCGGCCGGTTCTGCTCGGTCGAGAAGAGTTCCAGGACGCCCGCGATCGAACCGCCGACGAACACCGGCAAGCAGAGCGCCGAACGAAGCCCCACCCTCTGCGCGGGTCCGGAACGATTGAAGCCGGCGTGCTGGCTGAGATCCTCGACCACGACGAGGTCGCGCGACCGCCAGGCCTGGCCGGGAAGTCCCTCTCCTTCGCGCGACCGTTGCTCGTGGGTCGCTCTGCGGAACTCCTCGCCAACGCCGCCCGATTCGTGGGCGAACCGGAGAACCACGTCCGCCGGATCGTACGCCCAGTAGACGCCGTACTGGTACCCGAAGGCGTCGCGGGCCGCCTCCAGCGCGATCGACGCGACCTGATCCTCGTTGGTCGCGCGGCCGATCTCGATCAGGAGGTGGTTGACCGCCGACGTGTCGGCGGCCATCGCGGCGGACCTCGCCTCGTTCTCGAGCCTCTCCGTCACGATCTCCCAGGTGAGCATCGGACCAAGGTACTCACCTCGGGCGTTGAGCAACGCCGAGACCAGCAGGCTGATCCGCTCCGGACCGATCTGGATCATCGCCCTGTGCGGGAGGTTCTTCGGATCGCCCAGAATCCGACGCTGTTGCTCGGGCTTCTTGTGAAAGATATCAATCGACTGACCGATCATCTGGTCGGCCTTGATCGGCAGATACTGTTCGATCCGCTTGATCAGCCGCACCGACGACGGGTTCATGTACTGAATCTTGAGATCCAGATCGGTGTACATCATGCTGATCGGGGCGTCCTCGATCATCCGGCTGATCCTGCTGAGCTGATCCTCCTTGGCGAGCTGGGCCGTCTTGTCGCCGGCGACCCTGGCGATGGTGCGAAGAATCTCCAGCCTGGCGGGAGTGACGGAGAACGACTCGGTCGAGAAAAAGTCCATCGTTCCCAGGACCTTTCCGTCACGCTCCAGGGGCAGCGCGACGCCGGCCTTGATCCCCCCCCTCTGCGCCGCGGGAGCGCGACAGCAATCCGTCAACGTGCCGAGGTCCTCGACGAAAAACAGGTCCCGCATCCGCCAGGACCGACCGTTGAGCCCTTCCCCCTCGCGAAACCGAGCCCCCCGCGTGACACGTTGGAACTCGTCGCTGGACGCCCCCGTGTCCTGCACGAAGGTGAGCGCGTTGGCGGAGGGGTCGACCCTCCAGTACGAGGCGTAGGCCCAGCCGAAGGCCACACGGAGGGTTTCCAGGGTCGACTTGACCACCGAGTCGACCGTGTCCGCCCTGATGATCGCGTTGATCGTGTCGATCATCGCGTTGGTCTCGGTGTCCAGCCCGGAGCCGTTGGACAGATGAGCGTCCGGGACTTCACTGGTCGTCGCGTGGACCATGGACGAACGGTCGTTCCGATGGTCGTCGAACGACGACCGGGGTCTGCGCTTGCTGGGATTCCTCATGGGGGCCGTCGCCTCTCGTCTCGTCTCGCCGGCGTCTCGCCGTCGGAAGGGTTCAGCGGGGTGCGTCAAGAAGTCTAGGCGTCACGATCGCGGAGCGGAGTGGATGGTTAGCCGGTCACGGCCCGAAGTTCCTCGGTGGCCAGCAGCTTGTCGATGTCGAGGATGATCAGCA
>JBFWRA010000417.1:0-5030 GCA_050249155.1 Isosphaeraceae bacterium
CGGGGGGTCAGCGGGTTTCGCGGGTCGGTCAGCCAACGCGCCAGCGCGAGCCGCCTGGCCCCCTCGTCGGCCGATCCGGCGGGGTCCGGATCGAGCGTCCAGGGGACCGACGAAATCACACCGGGCGCGCCCGGCTCGACGACCTTGCCGGGCGATCGCACGTCTCCCCGGTTGAGGAGGTGGGTCGGTTCGGCGGGGGTGTGCCTGGGCATGTAGGCCGGGGCCTTGTCGGCCTCGGGACCGCCGTGCCGCACGCCGGCCAGGACCGCCGAGACCCGGTAGTAATCCTCCTGGAGGATCGGGTCGAACTTGTGGTGATGACAGCGGGCGCACTGAAGCGTCAACCCGAGGAACGCCTGGCCGAGCACGCCGACCATGTCCTCGATCTCATCCTGTCGGACGTTCGCGCGCATCAAGGCGCTGGTGACCTTGCTACCGACCTCGTCGAACGGCCCGGCGACGAGGAATCCCGTGGCGGCCGCCGCCTGGGGGTCGCCCGGCGCGAGCGCGTCGCCGGCGATCTGCTCCGCGGCGAACCGATCGAAGGGTTGATCGGCGTTCAGGCGTTCGATCACGTAGTCGCGATACCGCCAGGCGTTCGGTCGGAACGAGTCGTGTTCGTAGCCGTGGCTTTCGGCGAACCGGACGACGTCGAGCCAGTGCCTGGCCCAGCGCTCGCCGTACCTTGGCGAGGCGAGAAGGCGGTCGACCAGCCGCTCGTACGCCAGGGGGGACGTGTCGCGCGAAAACGCCTCGATCTCCTCGGGAGTGGGCGGCAAGCCGTGCAGGTCGAACGTCAGGCGACGGATGAGCGTCCGACGATCGGCCTCCGGGGCCGGTTCGATCCCCTCGGCGTCCAGCCTGGCGAGGAGGAAGGCGTCGATCGGATTGGCGGCCCGCTCGGGACGAACGACCCGGGGCGTTTCGGGTCGACGGACCGATTGGAGAGACCACCAGTCCAGGCCCGCCCGCCGGTCGGTGGTGACGCTGCCTGGCCGCAACGCGCCGCCCGACCATTTCGCCCCTTCGCGGACCCAGCGATCCAGCGCGGCGACCTCGTCGGGCCGAAGCCGGTCCGCTTTTTTGGGAGGCATCAGCCCCTCGGCGACCACCTCGACCAGCAGGCTCCCCTCCGGATCGCCAGGGACCACGACCTCACCGGTTTCCGACCCCTTCGCCAGCCCCTCGCGCGTGGTCAGGTCGAGCCCGCCCGAGGGCTTCTCTCCCGAGTGGCAATCGAGACAACGCGCGATCAGAAGGGGCCCGATCTCTCGGTCGAACGGCACCCCCGCTCGGGCGGGGACGCTCGTCAGCGCGAGAAACCCGACGACCAGAATCCCGCCGATTCGCCCTGGTGCGATCCGAGAAAACGTCATGACGTCGAGGAGCCTCCCGGGGCCTTTCGCGATCCTTTCTTGAAGGTACCAGGATCGGCCAGGGCGCTCCACCTTTTGTTGAACCGGGAGGTCCGCCATCGAGGGAACCGGCCGAAGGCCCTTGAGAGCGCGCCTCGGGCGGGTCAAGATGAGGCCCCGACCGCGTTTCGAAATCGCCAGGCCCCGCGGCGACCTCCGAGGGTCATGATGAGCCCGACCGAACCGAGCGAATCCCAGTTCTCGACGCCGGAGACGTGCCTCCCCTCCTGGGGAGTGGCCAACCTGCCCGAGCCTCCCGCCCTGTCCTGGGCGCACTGGACCCGTTTCATCGGGCCGGGGTTGGTGATGATGGGCTTTCAGATCGGCGGGGGGGAGTGGCTCTTCGGCCCGGAGATCACCGCGCGTTACGGCGGGGGCCTGATGTGGATCGCCACGGTCGCGATCGTCCTCCAGGTCTTTTACAACATGGAGTGCGGGCGCTACGCCCTTTATTGCGGCGAGAGCGTCTTCACCGGCTTCATGCGATGCCGGCCCGGACCGACGTTCTGGATCGGTTTCATCATGTTCTTGAACGTCAGTACCTTGATCCCGGGGCTTTCCACCCATGGCGCGGCGATGGTGGCCGCGCTCTGGCTCGATCGGCCGCCCGGCGAGGCGGACCGCGGGCTGGTCTCCGGGCTCTCCTACGCGCTCTTGTTCCTCGTGGCCCTTCCCGTGCTGGTGGGGGGAAAGGTCTACAACACGCTTCAGGCCGTGATGGTGACGAAGGTCCTGGTCGTGCTGGGGTTTTGCCTGGCGATCGGTTCGCTATGCGTGGGACCGGCGAACTGGCTGAACGTTTTTAGCGGCTTCCTCCGGTTCGGGACCGTGCCGGTCTCCGCGCCTGACGGAAGCGAGACGCTCGTGAACCTGTTCGCCTATCGATGGTCCGAGGGGGCCTGGCCGGTCCTGGCCCTGGGGAATATCGCCCTGGTCGGGGCGTTCGCCGGGTACGCCGGGGGCGGGGGCCTGTCCAACGCCGGTTATAGCAGCTACGTCCGCGACAAGGGATGGGGCATGGGACGGGTCGTCGGGGCGATCCCCAGCGCCGTCGGCGGGCGGAACATCCGCCTGGGCCATATCGGCAAGGTCTTCGCGCCCGACGCCGAGAACCTCAGACGCTGGCGGGGATGGTGGCGACACCTCAAGGCGGACCAGTTGATCGTCTGGATGCCCGGCTGCGTCATGGGAATGGCGCTGCCGGCCCTGCTCTCGATCGAGTTCGTGCCGCACTCCCACCTCAGCGAGGCGGGGCTGGAGTGGTCGCAATCGCTGATGACCGCCGACGGCCTGCGACACGCTCCCCGGTTCCCCCCCTGGGTCGCCGAGGCCCTCTGGATCACCGCGGTCATCGTGGGATCGATGGTGGTCCTGCCCACGCAACTCTCGATCGTCGACGAGTTCAGCAGGCGATGGACCGATATCTTCTGGTCGGGCTCTCCTCGAATCCGCGACCGGATGGCCGGGGGAGAGGTCTGGCGGCTGTATTACGGCATCCTCGCGTGCTACCTTCTGTGGTCGGTCGTGATCGCTTATCTGTTCAACACCTACGGCACGCCCAAGCTCATGACGGTCGTGATCGCCAACCTGAACAACGTCTCGATCGGGGCGACGGCGGTGCAAATCTGGTGGGTCAACCGCCGGCTCCTGCCACCGGCGTTGCGGCCCAGGTGGTACAGCCAGGTCGGGATCTTGCTCTGCGGGGCGTTCTACCTCGGCCTGGCCGCCCTGATCTTCTGGGCGAGGGTCTTGCCCTTGCTCGGATTTTGAAATGGGAAAGGCGCATCCACGACCGGGGCCCAGAATGAGCGATGCGACAACGTCCGCGATGGCGAATCTCCAGGGGTCTGGGCACCCTTGGTTCGAAGTATCGGATGGTGAATCCCAGCCGGTTCTCTTGTTCGCTTGTCAGATGATCAACTTTTCCAGGAGATTTCATCCATGATCCGATTCCTCGCTCTGACGCTCATCGGCCTGTTCACGCCCGCCGCGGTCCTCGCCGAGGACGCGCCCAGGCCCCTTCGGGTCGGGATCATCGGCCTGGACACCTCGCACGTCGTCGCCTTCACAAAGGTCCTGAACGATCCCGCCGCGAAGGGGGAACTCGCCGGACTCCGGGTCGTCGCGGCCTATCCGGGGGGCAGTCCCGACGTCGTCTCCAGCCGCGACCGCGTCGCCGGCTTCACCGCCACGCTTCGTGACACGTACAAGGTCGAGATCGTCGACTCGATCGAGACCCTGATCGACAAGGTCGACGTCGTGTTGCTGGAAAGCGTCGACGGTCGGCCGCACCTCGCCCAGGCGCTGCCGGTCCTGAAGGCGCGGAAGCCGGTTTTCATCGACAAGCCGTTCGCCGGCTCGCTCGCCGACGTGCTGGCGATCTTCGCGAAGGCCGAGGAATACGGCACGCCCTGTTTCTCCAGCTCGTCGCTGAGATACGCGCCGGCGGTCCAGGCGTTGAGGAGCGACCCGAAGGTCGGATCGATCGTGGGGGCGTTCTCCTATGGCCCCTGTTCCTTGGAGGAGCACCATCCCGACCTCTTCTGGTACGGCATTCACGGCGTCGAGTCGCTGTTCACGGTGATGGGCACCGGCTGCGTCAGTGTGACCCGCGTTCAGACCGAGGGGACCGAGCTGGTGACCGGCACCTGGGACGGTGGCCGCGTGGGCACCTTCCGAGGCATCCGTGAAGGGAAGGCCGACTACGGCGTGCTGGCCTTCGGCGCGAAAGGGGTCGGCTTCGCGCAAGGGTCGGGGGGCTATGAGCCGTTGCTCGTGGAGATCGCCCGGTTCTTCCGAACGGGCAAGCCGCCGGTCTCGGCCGCGGAGACCACCGAGATCTTCGCCTTCATGGAAGCCGCCGACGAGAGCAAGCGACGCGGGGGCGTGCCCGTGACCCTGGAAAGCGTGCTGGAACGGGCGCGAAAAGAGTCGACGACGGCCTCGGGTTCCCGGTAATCGGATCAGGACCGGACCCACGGTCGCTCTCGCCGCGCCGGAGTGGTTTCCTTATAATCTCAGGATGCGATCTGTCCCAGGGCTTCTCTGGAGGCGAGACGATGTCGTCGACGTTGCGACAGCTTGGTATCGACCGAATGACGGTCGTCGAACGGATCGCCTTGGTCCAGGAAATCCTGGACAGCGTCGCCGCGGAACAGGGCCGCGCGCCACTGTCCGAGGCGAAACGAGAAGAGCTCCACCGCCGATTGGCTGAACTCAAGACGAACCCGGCGGACGGAGTGCCGTGGACGGAGGTCGAGACCTCGGCCCTCGCGCGGTTCACCCCATGAAGCCGTCCGTCATCCTACGTCGGATCGCGCGAGCCGAGTTCGATGAGGCCGCGGACTGGTACGAGAGGCGGCGCGCTGGTCAGGGATTGAAGTTCACGGCCGCCGTCCGTCAGACCTTGGAAGACTTGAGTGCCTGGCCCGAGGCTCATCCCGTCGTGCATGAGGACGTTCGAGAGGCGCTCGTGTCGCGTTACCCATACGCCATCTATTTTCGTTCGACACCTGGAGTCATCACGGTACTGGCGGTCTTTCACACGTCGCGCGATCCGGTCGAGTGACGGGGTCGCACCTGAGCGAACCCACGTGAGTGACGGACCCGACCTGG
>JBFWRA010000418.1:0-5025 GCA_050249155.1 Isosphaeraceae bacterium
AACATCTTCGCCCACGAAGCCTCGAACCACGAACTGATGACTCCAAGGCTCGAAGCGGCCCGAACCCACGGTATCAGGACCGGCGATCATGTGACCTTCGAGTACCAGGGCGCGCGACGAAGCGGCCGGGTGAACCGGATCACCCGGCGAGCGACCGTCCTGGTCGAAGACCCCGCCGGCCGACCCTACACCGACGGCAAAACGTATCTTTCGTTTTACGTTCCCGTGTCGATGCTTGAAAAAGCCCCGCCTCGCGGCTGATTCTCCTCCTAGATCGTCGGGCGGGACCATCCCCACGGCGGACGGTCCCGCGTCTCTCGAGAGTCCATCGACCCACCCTGGCCAGAGGAATCACACTCATGAAAGCGCAAGGAATCTCGCTCACGACGGCCCTGGTCGCGCTGGCGGCGTGGAGCATGGCTCCCCTCGCCCTGGCCGACGACCTTCGCGCCGGGGCGTCGGCGGTGGTCATCACTCCCGCGCAGGGAACCCCGATGGCCGGGTACTACTTCGCCAGAGCGGCCGAGGGGGTCCACGACGACCTGTACGCCAAGGCGCTGGTGATCGAGTCCGGCGGCGCGAAGGCCGCGCTGGTGGCCCTGGACCTGATCAGCACGACCCGGGACATGGTCGAGGAAGCGCGTCGAGAGATCGAGGCGGCCACGGGGATTCCCGGCGGCTCGGTGATGATCTCGGCCACCCACGCCCACACCGGCCCCGTCCTTCGCGGTCGAGGCGAGCGCGACGTGGCGCTCGGCGGCGACACCGACCCGGTCGTCACGTTTCGCAAGGGGCTGCCCGGCAAGATCGCCCGGGCCGTTCAACAGGCCGACGCCGCGCTAGCCCCCGCCAGGCTCTCGGTCGCCCACGGCGAGGAGGCGACCATCGCCTTCAACCGACGGTTCCACATGAAGGACGGGACCGTCGGCTGGAACCCCGGCAAGCTCAACCCCAGGATCGTCAAGCCCGCGGGCACCATCGACCCCGACGTCCCCCTGATCTTCGCCGAGACCGCCGACGGCAAGACCCCGATCGCCGCGTACGTCAACTACGCCGTTCACCTGGACAACGTCGGCGGCCCGATGATCTCGGCCGACATGCCGTACACGCTCTCGAAATCCCTGGGTGAATTCCTCGGCCCCAAGGCGGTCACCCTCTTCACCGCGGGTTGCTGCGGCGATATCAATCATGTTGACGTGAACTGGTCGGCACCTCAGAAGGGGTTTGAGAACGCCGCGAGGATGGGGGTGATCCTGGCCGGCGAGGTGCTTCGATCCTGGCCGCGGCTGGCCCCGTTCAAGCCGGGCGCGCTTCGGTTTAAGTCGGCGACGGTGGCCCTGGACCTGCCGAAGGTGGAACCTGGGGACGTCGAGAAGGCCCGAGAGATCGCCCAGCGGCACCGCTCCGGCGACAAGACCAACGCGCCGAAGTTCCTGGAGCAGGTCTGGGCGTACAAGACCCTCGACGTGGCGGCCCGCGAGGGGAAGCCGCAAGAGGTCGAGGTCCAGGTGATCGCCCTGGGTGACGAGGTCGCCTGGGTCTCGCTTCCTGGCGAGATCTTCGTCGAGTTGGGACTGAGCGTGAAACAAGACTCGCCGTTCCCTCACACGGTGATCGCCGAGCTTGCCAACGGCGCGATCGGCTACGTCCCGTCGAGGCGGGCGTACACTCAGGGGAACTATGAAGTCGTGAGCGCCCGATGCGCCGAGGGTTCGGGGGAACGCCTGGTCGACGCCGCGGTCAAGCTGCTGAAGGACCTTCACGGCGAGGCGACCGCCGCGACCCGGACGGCCGGCAACGTCGGCGAGTGAGCACGTGACAACCCGGGAATCACGTCCCGATTTGGGGAGCGAGCCGAGGGTGCCACGAGGTTCGGGACTCCGAACCACGTGGCGGACTGATTAATCGACAAATCTTGTCGTGATTCTTGACTTGATCCCAAGTCGGTGAACCGCGGGGCGACCGCCCAGAAAGACCGATCATGAACCACTTCGAGAAACTCGGGCGAACCGTCGCGTGCGTCGCGGGCCTGGCCGTGGCCGTGTCCTGGCCCGCGTTCGGGGCCGACGGCCGCCCCGCTCCCGGGCCGCGGCAGGCCGCGCGGGCGTTTCGGCTCGATCCTGGACTGACGGTCGAACTGGTCGCCGCGGAGCCCGAGATCAGCAGCCCGGTGGCCGCCGCCTTCGACGAGCGGGGGCGGCTCTGGGTCGTCGAGATGCGGGACTACCCCAACGGCCCGGCCCCGGGCACCCCGCCTCAGGGACGAATCAAGATCCTCGAAGACCCCGATGGAGACGGCCGCTACGGCGACCCGCGCGTCTTCGCCGACGGGCTGCTGTTCGCCAACGGCGTCCTGCCGTGGAAGGGAGGAGCGATCGTCACGGCGGCCCCTCACATTTTGATGCTTCATGACGACGATCGCGATGGAAAGGCGGATCGTCGCGAGGTCCTCTACGAGGGCTTCGCCGAGTCCAACCCCCAGCTCCGCGTCAGCCACCCCGTCCTCGGCCAGGACGGCTGGGTCTACGTCGCCAACGGCCTGCGAGGCGGCAAGGCCCGTCGCGCGGGCAAGCCCGACGGCGAGGTGTTCGACCTGAGCGGGCGCGACTTCAAGTTCGACCTCGTTCACGACCGCGCGGCGACCGTCGCCGGCATGGGCCAGTACGGCAACACGTTTGACGACTGGGGCCACCGGTTCGTCTGCACCAACCGCAACCACCTCGTGCCGATCGTGCTGGAAGATCGTTACGCCCGACGGAATCCGTTCCTGGGAGGGCTCGGCCCAAGGTCCGACAACCAGGCCGCCGGCGGCGCGGCCCGAACTTTTCCCCTGAGCCGCAACCGAACGACCTCGCCCCTGCACGCCGGGACCTTCAGCGCCGCCTGCGGCGTGACCGTCTACCGGGGAACGCTGCTGCCCGAGCTCTACCAGGGCTGCGCGTTCACCTGCGACCCCACGGGTAACCTCATCCACATGGAACGGCTCGTGCCCGACGGCGCTTCGTTCGTCGGCCAGCGGGTCCGCGAAGGGGTCGAGTTCTTCGCCTCGCCCGACGACACCTTCCGCCCCGTCTCCCTGACCCAGGGGTTCGACGGAGCGCTTTACGTGGTGGACATGAACCGAACGGTGATCGAGCATCCCGAGTTCATGCCTCCCGAGGAGAAGTCTCGGCCCGACCTGACCGAGGGCAAGGAGCGCGGCCGGATCTGGCGCGTGGTGCCCGAGGGTTCCCGGCCCGTCGTCCCGAAGCCCAGGCTCGACCAGGCCGGCACGGCCGAACTCGTCGGCCTGCTCCAGCACGCCGATTCGTGGACCCGGACGACCGCCCAACGGCTCTTGCTGGAGCGTCAAGACCCCGCCGCGGTACCCGCGCTGCGGGCGTCGGCGGCCTCTGGTCGCCCCGTCGGCCGGTCGCTGGCCGCCTGGTTGCTCGATTCGTTCGGCGCGCTTGACGAGGCGACCGTGGCGGGGCTGCTGAGCGACGAGGAACCCCGGCTTCGCGAACAGGGTATCCTTCTGGCCGAACCCAGGATCGCGGAGTCGCCGACCCTTCGACAGGCCGTGATCGACCGAGCGAAGGACGACGACGCCCGGGTCCGTTTTCAGGCCGCGTTGAGCCTCGGCGGCTGGGACGACGACCGGACGATCCCCCCGCTCGCGACGGTCGCGATGGCTGGACTGGAAGACCGCTGGACCCGACTGGCCGTCGCGACCGCCGTGCCGACGCGCGCTGGCATGCTGATTCGAGCGCTGCTCGATCCACCCCATCGCCTCGCCGCGTCCGTCACGCCCGATCGACTGGCGACGCTCGGGGAATTCATGGCCCTGGTGGGTGCCCGGCGAGACCCCTCGGAAGTGGCCGCGACGCTCGACGCGTTGCTTTCTCTGGATTCGACGAATGCGAGAGAACCCGAGCGCTGGCAATCGACCGGGCTCTCCCGGCTGGCGGAGGGCATGGGCCGTCGAGGCACCCGGCTCTCGGCGTTCCTGGCCGCGCTTCCCGACGCCGAGGCGCGATCGAAGCGCCTGTCGGCGCTCTTCGATCGAGCGGCGAAGGTCGCCGCCGGGCCCGACCACGACTCCGACGAACGCCTCGAAGCGCTCGACCTGCTGGCCCACGCCCCCTGGGAAATCGCCGAGGCGACCCTTTCCCGCATGCTGACGGCCGACCCGAGCCAGGAGATCCGGATCGCCGCGGCCCGTTCGCTCTCGGCTCATGCCAGGCCGGAGGTGGCCGGGCGATTGCTGAACGCCTGGCGGGCCGCGACTCCCGGCGTGCGCCGAGAGTTGGCCACGGCGTTGACCACGCTTCCCGATCGCGTGGGTGCCCTGCTGGACGCGATCGAGGCGGGCGTCGTCAACGCCAGGGAGATCGACCCCACGATGGCCCGACGATTGACCGCCGGCGGCCCGGCGGAACTTCGCGAACGCGCCAGGAAGCTCCTGGCCGCCGCGGTGCCCGAGGCGCGCCTGGCGGTGCTGGAGCGCTACCAGGCGGCCCTCGAAACGCCAGGCGACCCGAAGCGCGGGCGCGAGGTCTTCCGCAAGCTCTGCGCGACCTGCCACGTCCTGGAGGGATTCGGCACCGTCGTCGGCCCCGACGTCTCGGACACCAGGGTCAAGACCCCCGCGCAACTGCTGGGGGACGTCCTGAACCCGAACGCCGCCATCGACGGCAACTACGTCAGTTACACCGTCGCGACCACCGACGGGCGCGTGCTCAACGGCCTGATCGCCGAGGAGACCGCCGCCAGCCTCACCCTGAAACGGGCCGAGGGCCAGACCGACGTCGTGCTCCGCCAGGACGTCGAGGCGATCCAGTCCGACGGAGTCTCACTCATGCCCGAGGGCATGGAGAAAGAGATCGACGTCGGTCAGATGGCCGATCTGATCACCTACCTTAAAACCTGGCGCGACCTGGACGACACTCCCCGACCGGGCCGCTGACCAACCCCCTGGACGTCCCCCGGTTCCCACCTCCGAAATCCCACCAAGAGGCATCCCATGACCATTGATCCGCCCGT
>JBFWRA010000419.1:0-5024 GCA_050249155.1 Isosphaeraceae bacterium
GCATGAAGAGGGGGTCACGGTCACTCGGGACGACGTCCTCGGCCTGGCGGGCTGGGACGACTAGGCAGAACCCTCTCTGGAGATCGCGTTTCGGCCCAGCCGGGTGTTGCTTCAGGTCTTCACCGGGGTTGCGGCCGTCGTCGACCTCGCGGCGATGAGGGACGCGATGCGGAAGATGGGGGGATCTCCCTCTCGGATCAACCCACTCCAACCCGTGGAACTGGTGATCGACCACTCCGTTCAGGTCGACGAGGCGGGAAGTGCCGCCGCGTTCGGGATCAACGCGGAACTGGAGTTCACCCGGAACAGGGAGCGTTACGCGTTCCTGCGTTGGGGTCAAAACGCCTTCCGCAACTTCCGGGTCGTTCCTCCCGACACCGGGATCGTCCACCAGGTCAACCTGGAATACCTCGCGAGAGTGGTCTTCTCGGCCGAGACGGAAGGGGGGGCCCGGGTCGCCTATCCCGACACCCTGGTGGGGACCGACTCGCACACCACGATGATCAACGGTCTGGGCGTCCTGGGCTGGGGGGTCGGTGGCATCGAGGCCGAGGCGGCGATGCTCGGGCAGCCGGTCTCGATGCTCGTGCCGCAGGTCGTCGGCTTCAAGTTCCACGGCAAGCTTCGCGAGGGAGCGACCGCGACCGACCTCGTGCTCACCGTTACGGAGATGCTGAGGAAAAAGGGAGTCGTTGGGAAGTTCGTCGAGTTCTTCGGCGACGGCCTGGCGAGCCTTCCCCTGGCCGACCGAGCCACGATCGCCAACATGGCCCCCGAGTATGGCGCGACCTGCGGGATCTTCCCGATCGACGCCGAGACCTTGCGCTACCTCGAACTCTCCGACCGTCCCAGGGAACTCATCGAACTGGTGGAAGCCTACTTCAAGGCCCAGGGCATGTTCCACGTCGTCGGAGCCCCCGAGGCTCACTACTCCGACACGCTGGAACTGGACCTGGCCACCGTCGAGCCCAGCATCGCGGGGCCCAAGCGCCCGCAAGATCGGGTCTTGCTCAGAGAGGCGAAGTCCTCCTGGAAATCGTCCCTGAAAGGGATCCTCGAGGCCAGGCCCGTCAAGGCGGCCTCGGCGGCCTCGGCCGCCACCTCCGCCACCGCCGTCGCCGATCCTCCGACCACCTCCGTGGAAGGAGTGACCCATGGCGCGGTCGTCATCGCGGCGATCACAAGCTGCACGAACACCTCGAACCCCTCGGTCATGATGGCCGCGGGCCTTCTGGCCAAGAAGGCCGTTGAACGAGGACTCTCCACCAAGCCCTGGGTCAAGGCGAGCCTCGCCCCCGGTTCCAAGGTCGTCACCGAGTATTACCGGCGTTCCGGTCTGGACAAGTACCTCGACCAGCTTAGATTCAACCTCGTCGGGTATGGCTGCACCACCTGTATCGGGAATTCAGGGCCGCTCGCGCCCGATATCTCCAGGGCGATCCATGACGAGGACCTGGTGGTCGCCGCGGTTCTCAGCGGCAATCGCAACTTCGAGGGTCGCGTCAACGCGGACGTCAGGGCCAATTATCTGGCCTCGCCACCGCTGGTCGTCGCCTACGCCCTGGCGGGCACGATGGAGATCGACTTCGAGAACGAACCGATCGGCCACGACCCCAAAGGAAACCCGGTTTTCCTCCGCGACCTCTGGCCGAGCCAGCACGAGGTTCAGGACGCGATCCTCACGTCGGTCCGATCCGATCTCTTCCGAAGCGAGTACGACGCGGTCTTTCAGGGGGACGAGCGCTGGAACGGGCTGGACGTCCCCCTCGGTGACCAGTTCACCTGGGACGACTCCTCGACCTACGTCCGCAACCCCCCGTACTTCGAGAACATGCCCGACCAGCCCCCTCCGATCTCCGAGATTCGAGGCGCTCGGGTGCTCGCGATGCTGGGCGACAGCATCACGACCGACCATATCTCCCCCGCGGGCTCGATCAAGGCGCAAGGTCCCGCGGGTCAGTACCTGCTGGCCCACGGGGTCGCGGTCTCGGACTTCAACTCCTACGGCTCGCGCCGAGGAAACCATGAGGTCATGGTCCGTGGCACGTTCGCGAACATCCGGCTCCGCAACCTTCTCGCCCCTGGGACCGAGGGGGGCGTGACCCGACACCTGCCCGACGGCGCGTTGACTTCGATCTTCGAGGCGTCGGAAGCGTACCGCGCGGAGGGGGTTCCGCTCATCATCCTGGCTGGCAAGGAGTACGGCTCGGGGTCGTCCCGGGACTGGGCGGCGAAGGGGCCGAAGCTCCTGGGCATTCGCGCGGTGATCGCCGAGAGCTACGAGCGCATTCATCGATCCAACCTCGTGGGGATGGGCATCTTACCGCTTCAGTACATGGCCGGTGAATCGGCCAGGAGCCTGGGCTTGACGGGTGAGGAGGTCTTCACCGTGGAAGGGCTGGCCGAGGGGATCGCCGGGGCGTTCCAGGGAGGCCGCCAGGTGGTCGTGGTCGCCCAGGCGGACGACGGCGCCGTCACGCGTTTCCAGGCGACAGTCCGGATCGACACGCCCCAGGAAATCCGATACTATGAGCACGGTGGGATTCTTCCCTACGTGCTCCGCCAGCTTCTCGCGACCCGGCCCTGATCCGCCGCGGCGGGAGTCGCGCCGGTCGGTTCACGTCACGCGACTCGCGATCCCGTCGCATTGGCGGACGACCGTTCCACGTCGAAGGGGCATTGTCTTCCCGGCCCTTTCGGCGCGACGGACGGGCCTTCGGTCCCTCGAACGACCCACCTGGCGGCGATTGGCCCGCCTGATTCCTTGGAAGCTTGCCTGGATTGGTTTTGCGTCACTTGGTTACGATAGTCTGGCCGAGGCGCGGTTCCCCTCCGTGAACGTAGGACGAGGGGCCCGACCATGCTCGCCGCGCTCGCCAGAATCTTGGAGTGGGCCAACGTCATGCGACGCCCAGGTCGCCCCCGGCCCGCCGACCGGTCCTCATGGCGCCCGGAAGGCACGGGGGATGATCACCGAAACGGGGACCATTCCCCGGCCCCGAATTTCCACCGACAGCCGCCCGGCCCCGGGCCAGATCAGGAGTTGGATACGATGGCGCAAGCGCAGACCGAGGCCCAGCCTTTGATCAACCGAAGTCAGGCGATCCACTGGCTGAGGCAGATGCTGCTGATCCGCCGGTTCGAAGAACGCTGCGCGATGATCTACCAGCAGACTGACAAGATCGGCGGCTTCTGTCACCTCTACAGCGGCCAGGAATCGGTCGCCGTGGGATCGATCGGCGTCCTGCGTGAAGATGACTTCGTGATCACGGCCTACCGGGATCACGGGCACGCCCTGGCCCGGGGAATGGATCCCAAGGCCGCGATGGCCGAGATGTTCGGCAAGGCCACCGGTTGTTCCAAGGGCAAGGGCGGCTCGATGCACTTCTTCGACGCCGAGAAGGGCTTTCTCGGCGGCCACGCGATCGTCGGCAGCCATATTCCCCTGGCCGCCGGAGTCGCCTTCGCCATGAAATACCGCGGCGAGGACCGGGTCTGCATCTGCTACTTCGGCGACGGCGCGATCGACCAGGGATCGCTGCACGAGGCGTTCAACATGGCCTCGCTCTGGAAGCTCCCGGTCATCTACGTGGTCGAAAACAACATGATGTCGATGGGCACCCACCTGCACCGGCATTCCTGGACCACCGACCTGACCGTCCGCGGTGGTGCCGCCTACGGGATGCCCGGCATCCTCGTCGACGGCAACGACGTCGAGGAGATGGCCCAGGTCACCCGGGAGGCCGCGGCGCGCGCCCGGGCGGGAGAGGGGCCGACCTTCATCGAAGCCAAGACGTACCGATTCCGCGGCCACTCGATGAGCGACCCGATGAAGTACCGCACCAAGGACGAGGCTGAGAAGGCCAAGGAACGCGACCCGATCGTGCTGTTCGAGACGGTGCTCAAGGAACGCGGCTGGGTCGACGAGGCCGCCCTGGAAGACCTCCACGACAAGGTCAAGGCCGAGATCGACGAGGCCATCGAGTTCGCCGAGTCCTCTCCCGACCCGGCCCCCGAAGCCCTTTACGAAGACATCACCTTCTCCCCGTACGTCCCGCAGGAGTGACCGATTCATGGCCCTGATTCAATACCGAGAGGCCTTGAACCTGGCCATGTGCGAAGAAATGAAGCGGGATGACCGCGTCTTCCTCATGGGTGAAGAGGTCGCCGAGTACAACGGCGCTTACAAGGTCAGCCAGGGTATGCTCGACAAGTTCGGCCCCCGTCGGATCATCGACACGCCGATCTCCGAGGAAGGCTTCGCCGGGATCGGCATCGGCGCCGCGATGGTCGGCCTACGACCGATCATCGAATTCATGACTTTTAGCTTCTCCTGGGTCGCCTTCGACCAGATCGTCAACAACGCCGCCAACATGCGCTACATGAGCGGCGGCCAGTTCACCGTCCCGATCGTCTTCCGAGGCAACTCGGGAATCGCGGGTTGCCTGGGCGCCACCCACTCGCACCGGCCCGAGGCCGTCTACGCGCACTTTCCGGGGCTCACCGTGATGACCCCGGCCACTCCCGCCGACGCCAAGGGAATGCTCAAATCGGCCATCCGGAGTGACGACCCGGTCATCTTCATCGAGCACGAGAACCTTCTAGGCGACAAGGGCGAGGTTCCCGACGACCCCGAATTCCTCGTGCCGATCGGACAGGCCGTCGTCGCTCGGCCGGGGAACGACGTCACGCTCGTGACCTACTCGCGATCGGTCGGCACCTGCCTCAAGGCCGCCGAGGTCCTGGCCGAGGAGGGAATCGACGCCGAGGTGATCGACCTGCGGACGATCCGTCCCCTGGACCTCGAAACGATCCTGACCTCCGTGGTCAAGACCCATCGCGCCGTGATCGTCGAGGAGGACTGGCCCTACAGTGGGATTGGCTCGGGTATCGCCCAGCGGATCTACGAGAAGGTCTTCGACGAACTCGACGCGCCGATCCTCCGGGTCGCCGCCAAGGACGTGCCGATCCCTTACAACAAGAAGCTCGAAGCGCTGGTCCTGCCGAACGTGGCCAGGATCGTG
>JBFWRA010000420.1:0-5016 GCA_050249155.1 Isosphaeraceae bacterium
TCTCCGCGGAGTTGGAGCGCTGGCTGGCGGGGGAGCCCGTTCTGGCCTACGCCGAACCGTTGCCGGCACGGGTGCGACGGTGGATCGCGACCCACCGCACGGCCGTCTCAACCAGCGCGGCGGCCACGCTGGTCGCGCTGGTCGCGCTGGTGATCGCCACGGCGTTGCTGGCCTACGGGCGCGACCGCGAGCGCCAGGCCCGCGAGCAAGCCGAGGCGCATCGCCTGCTGGCGGTCAGGCAGGAAGCCAAGGCCAGGGAGAACTTCGCGATGGCCCGCGCCGTCGTGGAACGGTCCCTCACCCTGATTAGCGAAAGCGAGTTGCTCAACAAGCCGGGCCTTCAGCCGCTGCGCGAGCAGTTGCTCCGCGAGGGCATGCGCTATTACGCGAAATTCGCCGCGGAGCACGCCGACGATCCCAGCCTGCAGGCCGACCTCGCCGCGTCGCACCTGCGTCTCGGCAGAATCACCGAGGAGATTGGCTCCAAGTCCGAGGCGCTGGCCCACTATCGTCGGGCCCGAAGAGTCCTCGACGACCTGGCGGAAGGCCGCCCGGACGATCCGCGCTGGCTCTCGGCGCTGGCGGATTGCCAGAACCGGCTGGGCAATCTGGAGGAGGCCCTGGGAAGGACCGACGACGCCCTGGCCTCGCTGACGGCCGCCCGGGGGCTGGCCTCCCAGCTCACCGGACGGTTCCCCGGCGACCCCAGACACCGCAACCGACTCGCGGGGATCGAGAACAACCTGGGCAACGTCCAGCGCGCCGCCGGAATGACCGACCAGGCGCTGGCCTCCTACCGCCGCGCCCGCGGGGAATTCGGGCTCCTGGCGCTGGCCACCGCCGACGCCGACGAGGCGGTCACAGGCTACCGCTCCAGCGTGGCCGGAACCGATCAGAATATCGGTGTTCTCCTCCGCGAAACCGGCCGGCTCGACGAGGCCCTGGCGTCACTGGAACGGGCCAGAGACCTCCGCGTGGAACTGGCCGCCGGCAAGCCCTCCGACCGCCTCCGACAGGACCTCGCCCAGGGGCTCAACCAGCTTGGCCTGACGCTTCGAGAACTGGGCAGGTCCAGCGACGCCCTCCAGGCGCACTCCCAGGCCCTGGAGATTCAGGAGGAACTCGCCTCGGCCAACCCCGCCGTCACCGACTATCAGAGCGATCTGGCCGCGAACCTGGTCAACCTGGGCAGCCTCGCCGGCTCCCTCGGTCGACATGATCAGGCGCTCGCCAACCACGGCAAGGCCCGCGAGGTCCTTCAGGCGTTGGCCGAGGCCAACCCCCATGTGCGAGTGTTCCGTGCGAGGCTGGCCACCATCGACCACCTCCTGGGGATCGTGCTGCAGGAGATCGGCCGGACCGAGGAGGCCAGGCTCGCCTACCTCCAGGCGATTCAGACGCTGGAACGGCTGACACGAGACAACCCTTCGGACGGACCGCTTCAGACCGAGACGGCCCTCGTCTGGAACAATCTGGGCGGCCTGGTCCGCGCGGGGGGACGCCCCGACGAGGCGTTGCCGCTTCATCGAAAAGCCCGAGACGTCTTCGAGCGGCTCGCCTCCGAGGGGTCCGGACCCGGCCGTGTCGCTCACCGCGCCGCACTGGCGCAAACGTACAATCATCTTGGCCTGGCTTTGCGAGACCTGGGTCGAACGTCCGACGCGCTGGGCCTACATCGCAAGGCGCTTGGAGTGCTCGAGGAACTCGGGACGTCGAGCCCCGATTCCGCCACGCTGCGCCGGGACCAGGGGATCACGCTGCTGAACCTCGCGGTGATCCACCGACAGGCGGGCGATCCGGACCGGGCGTTCCCCCAGGCGAAACGCGCCCGCGCGATTTTTGAAGAGCTGTTCCAGGCCGCTCCCCAAGCCGACCAGGGGCGTCGTGATCTGGTCTCTTCCCTCGACCTGCTGGGGGACCTCCACGGCGACGTGGGCCGGTCGTCGGAAGCCGTCGAGCTTTTCGCCAGGGCCCGCGACCTTCAGGAAGCCTCCCTGGGAGGGCCGAACCAAAGCCCCGACGATCGCTCGCTCCTGGCCGCGGTCCTGGGGCACATGGGCCAGATCCTCGAGCGATCGGGCGACTCCACCGGGGCGCTGGAAGCCATCGGGCGAGCGGTCGAGCATCAGTGGACCGCGCACGACGCGGCATCCGACTCGACGACAAGTCGTCGGCTCCTCTCGGAACTCCTCGGTCAACTCGGCAGGCTTCAGCGCCGCATGCATCGGCACGCCGAGGCCGACGCGACCGCGCGACGCCGCCTCGCGCTGGCTTCGTCCGAGCCTCCCGACCCCGAATCCATGATCCAGGCCGCGGCCGACCTCGCCCTGGGACTTCCCACGCCCGGCGAGACCGTGAGCCGACCCGCCCTGACGGCACCCTCGCCGAAGCCCGATTCCGGAGCGGAACTCCGAGTGGCCGAGGCATGGGGGGCGCTTCGCCGAGCTCTGGAGATCGGGTTCGACGACGTGGAATCCCTTCGTCGACTTCCGGAACTGGCCGGGTTGTTCGCCGTGGCGGAGGTCGCCGCCTGGTTCGACCGGCTTCAGGCCGATCGAAACGCCAGGCCGGAGACCCCGCCCGTCGATCAGGAGTGCCAGGCCCCCACGGTCTGGAAAAAGGCTCGGGGGACGGAGAACTCGGGCGACGCCATCGGCAAGAACCTCACCTGACTCGATCGGAAGTCTCCCCCCCGCCCCATCGACAACGAGAGGACCGGACCGGTCCGGTCCGCTTCATCCAGCTCCTCGTCGCGTGGGCAAAACGGTAGGTGCGTCTGAAACACGACCCGCCCCGTCCCGAGAAAGAACGCCATGTAAGGGAACCTGGCGTCGTCGTCCAGCCGACGAGCCAGCGAGGCGAACGGCGAGGGGACCGGCTCCGGCGTCACGTAGACGTGGCAACCCAGACCCAGGCCGTCCATCAAGGCCGTATCGCGGTCGTCGTCGGGGTTGGAGACCCACTCCACGGCGTCGTCGAACTGGTCGAACTCCTCTTCAGGAAGAATCGTGAGGCCCATCCGCACGAGGGCCTTCAACGCCGCCACGGGCACGACCGTCCCCAACGCGTCGAGGTCGGGATCAAGCCCCAGCAGCGGACTCGCGAAGGATTCGAAGGGGCCGTCGAGGTGCTCATCGTACTGGGCCCGGCAGTCGTCGCACTCCTCCCAGGCCATGAGCCGCGTGTTGCCAAGATAGGCTGGAAAGGCCGCGTGGCGGCCGTCGAACGACGTGGCGGGCGCGGAGCGCTCGCAGAATCGACAGCGCCTCGTCGTTCCCGACGACTCGCCGAGCCAGACCAGGGCGGATTCGGAGGTGGTTGGACGGAGCCCGTGGCGAACGGCCCAGCGGTAGTTCAACCCGAAGGTCAGATCGCGCTCCGCGGCGATCCAGTCCTCATCGTGCCGACCGTGAGCGCATTCTCGGCGTTGCCACCGGTGATAGGCGGCCTTGGCGATCTCATCCATGCTGGGATGCATCGTAAGTTCATCCTTGATAGGCCATCGCGGTCACTCAGGTCCGAGGGCTTCCGTTCCCCGGACTCGAGCGGCGTCTCCCTCGGCCGAGATTCTAGCGGCTCTGGCCCTCGCCGAGTAGTCGAGCCGGGATCGGCCCGTTGACGTCGAGACTCGTGCCGGGAATCCTTGAGTCGCGAGAGGGCGGTCACCTCGCGGCCGCGAGGGCCCGAAACGACTCACCCCGAACCCGGCGAGAGGCCATCGATGCAATCCATCCCGCGCGACCTCACTCGACGTGACTTGCTTCGTGGTGGCGCCGCCTCGGTCCTGGCGGCCGGGCTTCCCCTCTGGAACGGCGCGCGATCGCAGGAGCCTGGGCAACGACCGAACCGCCCCTCGGGGGTCGAGGTGCTCAATCCGCGGGGTAAGGTGCCGGTCAGTTTCATCATCGACGATTCAACCTGCCTGGTGAACCTCGCCCACTTCGCCATCCCGCAGTTCGCCGAGGTCTTCCCCGACAATTACAAGCAGGACTGGAAGACCCTTCCCCGAGAAATCCCCGACGCCTTCGTCCGCAAGTTTGGCGAGTGGTGCCACGACCGCGGGATCAAGGGAAAGTACAGCGTGGTTCCCTATCCCGCTTGCGTTGGCTGGCTCGATCGGGAACTCCCAGGCTGGTCGCTTCCGGAACTCAAGGCGAGCCTCGACCTGGTCCGCGACGTGATGGTACCAGACTGGGACATCCACCCCGAGATGGTCAGCCACACCCGGGTCGTCGACACGAAGACCGGCAGAGCGTACCCCGAGTATTCGGAACGGTACATGGAGAACTGGCGGTGGACCGACGGCAAGTCGGTCGACCAGCTCGCCGATTATCTGGCCTACGCCCTCCGGATCTTGAAGAACGTGGGGCTTCCCTGCGAGGGCGTCACGACGCCCGGCGGGTTCGGCAACCGCGTCTTGCCGGAGCTCTCCCAGGCCACGCTGGAGTCGGTTCGCGACGTTTACGGGAGCGAGATTCCGCACTACTTCCGCCACCTTTACACCGACGACCGAAGCGTGGCCCCCCGGGTCGAGTACGCCTCGGGCCTCGACGGTCCCGACCCGCGCTGCGTCGTCTCGATCATCGGCTGCACCGGCGATTGGTTCGGCGGCTGGGACGGCCTGACCCTCGGCACCGTCGATCAGTTCATCACCGAGGACGGCAAAGGGGGGCGGCTGCCCGAGGTGATCGACCGTGGCGAACCCGCGGTGCTGGTTTGCCACTGGCCAGGGATCTACTACAACGGCGAGGAAACCGGCTTCGCGATCTTCCAGGAGGTCGTTCAGCGATTGCACGCCACCTACGACGACCTGATCTGGATGAAGCTCAGCGAGATCTCGCGGTACTGGGCGGCCAGGGAGCTGACCAGGATCGACCTCGGGCCCAACGGCGCGTCCTTCCAAGCCCCGTTCGCCTGCCCGGGGTTCACCCTGAAGGTGGAGGGTCGGCCCGAGGGGGGCCTCGCGCTGGAGTCCAACGGCAAGTCGGTCCCGCTCGCGCCGGTGGAAGGAAGGAG
>JBFWRA010000421.1:0-5014 GCA_050249155.1 Isosphaeraceae bacterium
CCTTGACAGGCTTCGATCCGACGCGAGTCGCCGAGGCCGGCTCTCGCTTCGCGACGGCGTAAAACTCGTCGCGCAGGCGTTCCCAGGTCCTGGAAAGCGCGCGGACCTGATCGGGATGAGACTCCGCCAGGTTCGTGGACTCGGTGCGATCGGCTTTCAGGTCGAACAACTCCCAGGGCTGACCCTTGGCGGCGACGATCTTCCTGTCCCCGACGCGGAGGGCTCGGTTGCCCTCGTGCTCCCACCAGAGCGCCTCGTGAACGACCGCGCCGTCCTTCGCGAACGCGGGGACCAGGCTCTTCCCCGGCGGCGGTGGAACGGCCATCCCGTTCACGGATGCGGGCCTGTCCACCCCGGCGATCTGAAGCACCGTCGGCACGACGTCGATGACGTGCCCGGGATCGTGCCGCAGTTCTCCTTTCGCCGCGATGCCCTTCGGCCAGTGGGCGATCAGAGGGGTCGCGATTCCTCCCTCGTGGACCCAGGTCTTGTGCCTGCGGAACGGGGTGTTCGCCACGTTGGACCAGCCAGGGCCAAGGCAAAGGTGCGTGTCGGCCGAGCCTGGCGAGGCGCTCGGCTCGTGGCCGTCGTCGCGGACCATGATCTCGGCGCTGGCGCCGTTGTCGGAGAGAAAGAGAATCAAGGTATTTTCAAACGTTTCCGACGCCTTCAACCGGTCGATCACCCGGCCGATCTCCCGATCCATCCGGTCGACCATCGCCGCGTGGATCTCCATCTTGGCGGCCTGAAAGGCGCGTTGCTCGTCGGTCAGGGAGGCCCAGGGCGAGGGCCGGTTCACCTCTCCGTCGCCGAGGGTCTTTAGCGCCTCGGGAAAATGGTACGGCGGCCCGACCTCGCGCTCGACGTCGGAAAGCTTGCCCTGGACGATCCCCAACTTTTGGACGCGCTTCCAGCGCTCGGCGCGGACGGCCTCCCAACCGGCGTCGTAGCGGCCCTTGTACCTGGCGATATCCTCGGGCCTGGCATGCAAGGGGAAGTGGGGCGACGTGAACGCCAGGTAGAGGAAGAAGGGTCGTTCGGCGTGCTCCTTCGCATGTTCGTCGAGATAGGCGATCGCCCGGTCGGCGATGTGCGTCGTCGTGTAAAAGTCGGTGCCTCGCGGAACGGGTGGGAGTTTCTCATCCCCTTCAAAGTGGTTGTTTGGTGAAAAGAACCGGCCGTGGTCGTCAAGTCGGTAGGACCGATCAAAGCCCTGGGCTAGTGGGGTTCGGTCGACGTGCCACTTGCCCGAATGGTACGACCGATAACCGCCGGCCTTGAGCATCTCGGGAAGCAACGTGGACCAGGCCGGCCGCGTCCCGCGCCCACCGCTGACGACGCCCGGCACGGTGTCTCGTCGGACCTGCTGAGCGTAGTACCCGCTCAGGAGCGCCGAGCGGGTCGGCCAGCATCGAGCCGTGTTGTAAAATTGGGTGAACCGCAGGCCGTTGGCGGCGAGCGCGTCGAGGTTCGGGGTCTTGATCTCGGAGCCCTGGCAACCGAGGTCCGAGAACCCCAGGTCGTCCGCGAGGATCACGACGACGTTGGGCCGGTCCGGCGTCGCGGCGAGGACGGTGCCTCCCCAGAGTAGAAAAACCGTCAGTGCGACAAGACGTCGACCTCGATGATTCATGGCGTTCTCCAGGCTCTTCTCCGTTTGACGACCGCCAGGGTATCGTGGCCCGTCGCACTCTCGATTGCAAGATTCTGACGACGGATCGCCGTGAGCCGTCCGCTGGGTCAACGAGAAAGGCCCCGACGGATGAGCCCGTCGGGGCCTTCGCGAATCGCTCGAATGGGCGCTACTGGACTCGAACCAGTGACCCCTACCGTGTGAGGATAGTGCTCTAACCAGCTGAGCTAAGCGCCCCGACGCCACGGATGCCGTGTCCACTTGGGACGCCCACGAAGGTAACAAGTGGAGAGCGTCCAACGCAAGGCCGGACTGGGGCCAGGGTCGGCTGGCACCCTCAAGGGGCTTCCTCGGGGGCCTTCTGTTTCACAAACATTTGCGCCAGAGGCATCGCGGAGTAAGCGCGAAACAAGGGACGAAGTGACGACGGCGGGGGATTCTCCGCGCTTTCCCGAAGCGAAAAGAGGGTTTCGGGAAGCCCCAGGTCCAGCCGAACGGTCGCTTGATCGACCAGGAACGTTTCCCGAACCACGGGCTGCTCGAAGAAACGTTCCCGCCAGACGAACAATTCATGCTTACCTCGAATGGGAAGCCAGTACGTCCGCCCGTGGGAAGTCTTGAAGCCCGCGAGTTCGATCCCGTCCGTCCGCGAGATCAGTCGGTCCCGATCCCGAGTCTCAAACTTGAGGACGTTCACTCCCCGCTCAAGATCCAGCCAGTAGCGATACACGTTCTCCGGAGGAGAGTCCCGAGTCGCACGCACTCGGAACTTGAGGCAACGACGACCGTCGATCTCCTCCCAGCCTTCGTGAACGTAGTCGCGGCCGTCGAGGTGATCCGCGGTCCTCAAGAACAGACTGATCAGGAGCCGAAATGGCATTCCAAAGCCTGCGAACGTGACCAATGATCCACGTGACTTATACATGTTACGATCGCGATCAATCCATTGGACCTCATCCAACAATCCCCGGGCCATCTCGCGGTCTTCGCCGAGCACGCAAGTGGCCTGGCGCACCACGAGCGCTTTCGGATCCGCGAGTTTCTCGATGTGTTCGAGATAGCCGGCTCCATCCGCCCTGGTCAAGAAAATGCCTTGAGAATCCATGTTGAAGCGCTCCGCGGGGAACTTCAACTCCTCCGTGGGGCCCACGTATCGAAACTCGC
The DNA here is from genome assembly GCA_050249155.1 of Isosphaeraceae bacterium. Classification (GTDB taxonomy): domain Bacteria; phylum Planctomycetota; class Planctomycetia; order Isosphaerales; family Isosphaeraceae; genus JBFWRA01. The sequence continues at coordinate 2,798 of JBFWRA010000421.1, forward strand.
TCGTAAAGATCAGGGAAAGGTCTTTCGGTGGGGCCGCCTCCTCGCGAAGGAGTCGCCGGATCTCTTGAAGTTCGACAGAGGGAAGCGGTTCACTCTGACCCAGGAGGCACAGTGCGACAATCAGTGGCGACGTCATTGGACTTCTCCTCGATCCTCTGATGTGGCGGACCGGATTGCTTCACGAAGGAAGCCAACCACCTCCCTCCACTCTCACGAACCTCGTGGATTCCGCGAGTGAGGGATCACGCTCTCTCTCCTTCCCATCAACGTGAGGCACGACCAGGTATCAGTCTACTCGCTCGGCCTCTCGTGTCGTTAAGTGAAAAGCCGATCTGCGAAACTTGAGGAATCACGGCCTACCGCTCCAAATCTCCACTCTCGATTCCAGGCGGATCGAACCCGTCGGGGACGCGTTTCCCGACGCGAAGCCCGAACGAGTTTCGCGTTGACGTCCGGGTTGTCGAGCCGATCCCCAACCTAGTATGATGATTCACTTTGCCACGAGTCGGTTTCACTCCCCACGGAATCCTGCGATGGCCGAGTTTTTTCCAGAGATCCCCAAGATCGCCTACGGCGGGCCGAAGTCGCGCAATCCGCTCGAGTTCAAGCACTACAACCCCGACGAGGTCGTCGGGGGCAAGTCGATGAGGGATCAACTCCGGTTCTCGGTCGTCTATTGGCATACGTTTAGCAATCCTCTCGCGGACCCCTTCGGCGCCGGCACCGCCATTCGACCCTGGGACGACGGCTCCCACTCGGTCGAGAACGCCCAGCGCAAGGCTCGCGTGGCCTTCGAATTCTTCGAGAAGCTCGGGGCCCCGTTCTACGCCTTCCACGATCGCGACGTCGCACCCGAGGGCAAGACTCTCAAGGAAAGTCACGAGAACCTCGACGCCGTCGTGAAGGTCCTCAAGGAAGAGCAGCGACGCACCGGGGTGCGGCTCCTCTGGGGCACGGCGAACCTCTTCACCAACCCGCGATACGTCCACGGAGCCGCCACCAGCCCGAACCTCGACGTCTTCGCGTTCGCCGCCGCCCAGGTGAAAAAGGCGATGGAAGTCACCCACGAACTGGGCGGCCTCGGCTACACCTTCTGGGGCGGCCGGGAAGGATACTCCACCCTCCTGAACACCGACATGAAGCGCGAGCTGGACCACCTCGCCCGGTTCCTGCACATGGCCGTTCAGTACAAACAGCAGATCGGTTTCAACGGCAGCTTCTATATCGAGCCCAAACCGAAAGAGCCGACCAAGCACCAGTACGACTCCGACGCCGCCGCCTGCCTGAACTTCCTTCGGACGTACGACCTCCTCTCCCACTTCAAGCTCAACCTCGAAACCAACCACGCGACCCTCGCCGGTCACGAGATGATGCACGAGCTGGAGGTCGCCGCCGGGGCCGGTTCGCTCGGCTCCATCGACGCCAACACCGGAGACCCCCTGATCGGTTGGGATACCGACCAGTTCCCCACGAATATTTATCTGACCACGCAATGCATGATGGTGATCCTGGGGATGGGGGGCTTTCAAAACGGAGGCGTGAACTTTGATGCGAAAGTGCGCCGGGAAAGCTTCGAGCCGGTGGACCTCTTCCACGCCCACATCGGCGGAATGGACGCCTTCGCCCGGGGCCTGAAGATCGCCCACGCGATCATCGCCGACGGCAGACTCTCCGCGTTCGTGCGAGACCGTTACAAGAGCTGGGATAGCGAACTGGGGCGGCGGGTCGCCTCGGGAGGGTCCAGCTTCGCCGAGTTGGACGCCTACATCTTGCCCAAGGGAGACGCCGCGCGAAACGCCAGCGGCCGGCAAGAGATGCTGGAAAACCTCATCAACGAATTCCTTTGAGTGGAGTCGGGATGGAACCTGTCGGCGTCGGTTTGCTCGGGGTGGGAACGGTCGGTTCGGGCGTGGCGCGACTGCTGCGAGAGCATGGAGATCGGATCGCCAGGCGAGCCGGCCGGCCCGTCCAGTTGCGCTGGGCGGTCGTGCGCGACCCTTCGAAGCCGCGCGACGTCCCCCTCGGCGAGACTCGGGTCGTGACCGACCCTGACAAGGTTATCGCCGACCCCGAGGTCGCCGTCGTGATCGAGACGATGGGGGGGACCGATCTGGCCTTCACGCTCATCCTCAAGGCCCTCGCGGCGGGCAAGCACGTCGTCACCGCGAACAAGGCCCTGCTGGCCGAACGCGGACCAGAAATCTTCGCCCAGGCCAG
>JBFWRA010000422.1:0-4997 GCA_050249155.1 Isosphaeraceae bacterium
CGACGGGGAAGATCCTTCGTACTGGGCTTGCGGCGAGCAAGTCCTCGCCGTGGAGACCCCCAAGGAGGGGCGCAAGATCTTCACCGGCAAGACCCACTTCCCCACGCCCACCAAGGCGCTCTGGTACAACAACGCCAACTTCATCAACCAGGCCAAGTGGGTCTACAACATCATCGTCAACGTCCTGCCAAGGATGGACCTGATCGTCGACCAGCAGATCGAGTGGACCGGCTCCGCCGAGTACGCCGACGTCGTCCTGCCAGTCAACTCCTGGGTCGAGGCGCGGGACTACGAACTGGGCGCGTCGTGCTCCAACCCGTTCCTCCAACTCTGGAAGGGAGGGATCAAGCCAGTCCACGACACCCTCGACGACGCCGAGACGTTCGCCGGAGTGGCCGCCGCGCTGACCAAGCTCACGGGAGATCGCCGGTTCGCCGACTACTTCAAGTTCATCCCCGAGAAGAAGTCGAGCGTCTACATTCAGCGCGTGCTCGACAATTCCACCACCACCCGCGGTGAAAACGGCCCCTACGAGGTCGAGAAACTGGCCGCGGGAGAATACGGCGGTGAGCCGGGCTCGGCCCTGTTGCTGTTCCGTTCGTACCCAAGGATCCCCTTCCTCGAACAGATTCAAGACTCGATCCCGTTCTACACCGACTCCGGACGCCTGGCGAGCTACTGCGACTTGCCCGAGGCGATCGAATACGGCGAGAACCTGATCGTCCACCGCGAGGCGGTCGAGGCCACTCCGTACTTGCCCAACGTGATCGTCTCGACGAGCCCCTACGTCCGGCCCACGGATTACGGCATCCCGCTGGACGCGACCGACGCCGACCTCCGCCAGGTTCGGAACGTGAAGATGCCCTGGAACGAGGTGAAAACGACCGTCAACCCGCTCTGGGAGCAAGGGTTCCGTTTCTTCTGCTCGACTCCGAAGAGCCGCCATTCGACACACTCGTCCTGGACGACCGTCGATTGGCACTGGATCTGGTCCGACAGTTTCGGAGACCCCTACCGGGCCGATAAACGAGCGCCCGGCGTGGCCGACCGTCAAATCCACATGAATCCCGACGCCGCCGCTTCCCTCGGGCTGAAGGAGGGAGACTATGTCTGGGTGGACTCGAACCCCCTGGATCGGCCCTACGTCGGCTGGGATCGCGACCAGGAGAGTTTCCGCCACAAGGCGTTCCGCTGCATGGTGCGGGTCGTCGTGGGGTCGGGACTTCCGTACAACTTCACGATCATGAAACACACCGGCTGGATCGCCACCGAACGGAGCGTCAAGGCCCACGAGACGCGCCCCGACGGCCGCGCCCTGGCCGCGGGGACCGGCTACCAGTCGAGCTACCGTTACGGGTCGCACCAGAGCATCACGCGAGGTTGGATGCCGCCGATGCATCAGACCGACACCCTGTTCCATAAGCGGACCGGGTCGATGGGATTCGTCTTCGGCTTCGACGTCGACAACCACGCGATCAACACGGTCCCCAAGGAGACCCTGGTCCGCGTGTCCAAGGCCGAGGACGGCGGCATCGGAGGCAAGGGGGCCTGGGACGCTGGCACGCACGGCTATGGCCCCAGCGCCGACACCCCCCAGAACGCCAGCTATCTGGCCGGCGGATACGTCAAGGTCACTGGAAAGGCCTGAACCGCGAGGAGCCTCCCATGGAACGCGATCCCGAACGGTTCGTCCCCAAGGTCCATCCGGTCACCCGGCGGGTGGAGCCTGACGACCCTCTCGACCTGAACGCGACCCTCGCGCCGGGAGACGTCGATCTGATGTTCCGATCCGTCGTGCAGGAATACGCCTGGATGGGCTGGGGGGTCGAGCCCATCCTGGGGTTGTTCCGCGACCCGTCTCACCCGGCGCTTCACGGCCTCTGGGAGGCCCTCGGCGACGCGGAAACCCGGGCGAGAATCGAAGCCGTGCTCGCCCGTACCGGCGTCATTCATTTTCACGCCACGATCCAAGAAGTGGAACCCGACGAGGACGACCTGTCGCCCGACCTGGTGCCGATCGGCATTCCGTCGGACCTGCTGGGGCCTTGTGGCGCGGCACCACGTTCCTTCATCGGAATCGAGACACTGAACGGCGGCGTCCAGCGGCGGGAGGGGGCGAACCATGTCGATGGTCTATAACTGGCAGCTCGGCCGCGAGATGGATTATCCTTACGAGGAGAAACACCCCCGCTGGCAATTCGCCTTCGTCTTCAACACCAACCGCTGCATCGGCTGTCAGACCTGCACGATGGCCTGCAAGAGCACCTGGACCTTCTCCAAGGGCCAGGAGTACATGTGGTGGAACAACGTCGAGTCCAAGCCCTTCGGGGGTTATCCGCAAAACTGGGACTCGAAGCTCCTGGCGATGCTCGAAGCGGCCAACCCCGGCGGTCAATCCTGGGACGCCGGCAAGGCGGACGGGGGGAAAGCTCCCTACGGCACCTTCGATGGCAAAACGATCTTCGAGGCCGCCCACAACCACGTGGGCCCGGACGGGCCCCAGGTCGCCCTGGGCTACCTCCCCACCGAGGCCGAGTGGCGCGCCCCCAATATCCATGAGGACACCGCCGCGGGGGGCAAGTGGGCCGAGGGACAGTATGGCGCGTCGGTGGAGCTTCCCGAGCACCGGGTCTGGTTCTTCCACCTCGCTCGGATCTGCAACCACTGCACCTACCCAGGCTGCCTGGCCTCCTGTCCCCGCCAGGCGATCTACAAGCGCCCCGAGGACGGGATCGTCCTGATCGACCAGGAGCGTTGCCGGGGATACCGCAAGTGCGTCGAAGGGTGCCCCTACAAGAAGGCGTATTACCGTCCCACCACCCGTACCAGCGAGAAGTGCGTGGGCTGTTTCCCTCGAATCGAGGGGAAGGACCCGTCCCTCGGCGAGGACGGCGTGCCTTGCGAAACGCGCTGCATGTCGGCCTGCGTCGGCAAGATCCGGTTGCAGGGATTGGTCCAGATCGGCGACGACGGCGTCTGGGCCAAGGACGCCACCAACCCGCTTTATTTCCTGATCCGAGAGCGCCAGGTCGCCCTGCCTCTCTACCCCCAGTTCGGGACCGAGCCCAACGGCTTCTACATCCCGCCCCGGTGGGTGTCCCGCGGCTATCTCAGGCAGATGTTCGGGCCAGGCGTCGAACACGCGATCGAGCAATACTCTTGCCCCGACCGCGAATTGCTCGCCGTCCTTCAACTCTTCCGCGCCCAACGCCAGATCATCTTCCGATATCAGATCGAGAAGGGGCCGAAGGTCGCCGAGATCCCCGTGATTCTTCCCTCGGGCCAGGAAAAGGTCCAGGAGATCTACAACGACACGGTCATCGGCTTCAACAAGCTGGACAAGGAGTGCGTCCGGATCACGATCGAGGAGCCGACGTTCGAACGTCCCAAGACTCACCACGTCAACTCGATTTGACGAGAACCGTCGGCCGGCGAGGAGGCCCGCGATGCCCAAGGTCCATCACGAAACCGCAACGGACGTCGACCTGGCGAGGGAGTGCGTTTACCGATTCCTCGCCCTGGCCCTGGCCAGCCCTTACGGCGAGAACTGGACCCATCTTCTGAACGCCGCCGACCAGCGCCTGGCGCGGGAGGCCGCGGCGATCCTCAGGGAGGAAGCCGACTTCCCCCCCGAGTTCCTGGGGTTTGGCGAACTCCCCCCCGAAGCCCTCGACGTCGAGACTCTCTTGACCGAGCTGAACCGACCCCACGATCACATCAAATCCGAGTATGATCGCGTTTTCGGCCTGGTGATCCCCAAGGAGTGCCCACCCTACGAGACCGAGTACCACCCCACGTCGCAATCCTTCCTGCGCTCGCAGCAACTCGCCGACGTCGCCGGGTTCTACCGCGCCTTCGGCCTCGAACCGTCCGACGCGATCCCGGAACGACCGGACCACGTCACCCTCGAGTTCGAGTTCATGGCGTTCGTCCTCCTGAAGAAACGCCTGGCGAGGACCTCCTCCGAGTCCGAGGACGAGGCTTCCGAACGGATCCTCGTGTGCGAGCGGGCCGAGCGCGACTTCATGAAGGATCACCTCGCCTGGTGGGTGCCGGCGTTCGCCGCGGGGCTCATGCGCAAAGCGGGCGACGGGTACTACCACGCGATCGCTCGGGCGCTGGCCGCGCTGATCCCCATGGAGCGAAGTCGACTGGAGATCCCGGCCCCGTTCAAGCCGGTTCAACCGGAGTTGATCGAGTACCCCGAGGAGGAAGCCGGATGCGCCTCCTGCACGCTCAGGACTTGAGAGCGCTGGGGCTCGTCGGGGGTCAATTCTTGTTCCGATGGTCGAGGACCCGGCCATGAACGAAGGAATAATAACGAAACTTGGACGTCATGTGTGAGCCGACGGAGGCGATCACGACGACCGTCAGCAGGATCGGCACTCGAAGATGCCAGAAGAAGGGGATCGCGCAGAGAAGGGCCAACTTCGTCAAGACCATCAACCCCCGGCCCTGGTGAAACCACCGCAAGCTCGGGTACGCCTCCAGCGCGACCAGCGCCAGGCCCGTACCGATACTGAACCCAAGCGCCGTTCCAAGCCGCGCCTCGGGCACGTCGAAGACGTGACCGCCGAGCAGGATGCCGGTCGCCGCGAGATGCGCGGTGCGGAACAGGACGTTCCAGAAGCGCTGAGGAGGGAGGAATGGGACCAGATTGGGAAACGTCCCGCGGCGGATCGGGCTCATGGGGTGATTGGGGTCCCGGTTGCGTGCGACGTCCACCAAGGCTTGACCACGAGGCGACCAATTTACCACATGAACGCCCTGCGTGTGTCGCGACCCTCGACAGGCGCGTCACTGGTCAGGCCCTGGTGGTGCGCCAGGAGGTGCCAATCCAGTTTCTCACCGCGCGACCGGGACGGCCCTATCTCCGCGCGCCGGTCCAGCTAAGATGAAGAGTCTGGGGAATCGCTCGTCTCGGACCTCCTTCGCCGGGGGCCTGTCGGCGGGTCGCGGCAAGGGCGGAGGCCATGGCCAATCGCGATCGGATCAGT
>JBFWRA010000423.1:0-4974 GCA_050249155.1 Isosphaeraceae bacterium
CTACTCCGCCTCGCCTACCAGCAAGGCATTCGCGCCTTCGACACGTCGGCCATGTATCAATCCGAGCCCGACTTCAAGGACTGGTTCCAGCAAGAGCCAGCCGTCCGCAAGGAGATCTTTCTCGTCACCAAGGAGCACGAGCACCCCGCCATCAGTGGCCGGCTGAGCGACATGATCGACGCGCGACGCGAGGCGATGGGCACCGATTCCATCGACCTCTTCTTCATCCACAGCTTTGGAGACGACGGGGTCGACGCCTCGCTGAGACTGCTGAGGAGCCCGGAACTCAAGGCGGCGGCCGAGGCCGCCAAGAAGTCGGGCAAGCTCAAGCTCTTTGGGATCTCGACCCACCATCGTGACCGGGCCGCGATCCTCCAGGTCGCGGCCGAGGTGGGTTACATCGACGCGATCATGGTTCAGTATTCCCCCTGGCTCGAAAAGGACTCGCCGCTGAACAAGGCGCTTGACGCCTGTCACAAGCGGGGCGTCGGCCTGATCTCGATGAAGCAGATCGCGGGCCGACTGCGCGGTGAGACCCTCCAGGGCATCCTCGACGACGTTCGAAGGCGGGTTCCGACCCTCGCGGAACGTGGCCTGTCGCCGTTCCAGGGACTCCTGCACGCGATCTGGAGCGACGAGCGCATCAGCGCGGCCTGCGTGGCGATGCAGAACACCGACCAGATCCGCGAGAACGCCGACGCCGCCCGGCGCTTCGAGCCGCTCAAGACGGCCGACGTCGAACGACTCCGCGACGCGGTCCTCGCGCACAACCCCACGTTCTGCGCCGATTGCGACGGCCGATGCGCCCGGGCCGCCGGGACCGGGGCCGCGCTGGGCGACCTCACGCGGTTCCTGACCTACCACGAGCACCACGGCGACCGCGTGGCGGCCCGATCGCTCTACGCGGCGCTCTCTCCCGAAGCCCGCGACTGGTCGACCGCCGACCTCGCAGCGGCCCGTGACGCCTGCCCCAACCGGCTCGACTTCGCGAAGCTGCTCCCCGAGGTCGAGAAACGCCTGGCCTGAGAACCGCGGGGTCCATGCTGGGGACGGGACCAGCCCAACCGGTTCCCGTCCTCGGACACACCCGGCCGCGGTCGTCGGCTGGTCCACACGACGCGACGACCGCGCGGACTCAGGGGGCTTCCGCCAGCGTGCGAAACGCGTCCCGAGCCTTGCGGAACAGCGCCTCGACCTCGCGACGATCCTCCGCCTTCGCGAAGCGATCACGCGCGGCGACGACCTCCAACATGCGCTCGATCCAGTCGACGAAGTAGGCCGCGTCGCGTGGGCTCGCGATGGGCTGGCCCGCCACCGAGACGTAAACCGGACTGGTGTGGGCCCAGGCGGGGCCGCCGAAGACCATCGGCGAGACGGGCCCGCGCACCCTCGCCGCGATCCAGGAACTCCGCTCGATCGGCACCGCGACCTCGAGCCGTCTCAACCTCGTGGACGTCGACGCCTCCGCGCCGACCTCGTCACGCGCCACCACCTCACCGTTGACGATCACCTCGATCTGGTCGAACGGCGCGAGGCTCTCCACCGTCACGCCGACCCGCGCCACGCCCGCCTTGTCGAGGGCGCGCGACTCGCCCGGTCCCTTACCGTCGACCTCAAGCGTTGGGATGGGACCGTTGGTGACGAAGCTTCGTCCGTGTCTCAACCCGTCGAGCCAGCCCCGCATCGTTAGCGGACCCTCCGTTTTCACGTAGACCCGCTGCCCTCCCAATGGCTCCGTCGAGCGATCCAGCAGCGCGTCGGTGCCGACGCACGCCGAGAGTTTCAGGCCGCAATTCAAGAGCCGATACCAAAGACCCGCCGAAAGCTCCGCGTCGCTGTTGTAAGACATCAGATCGACCGCGTGGACCACGCCGAGGATGGCGTCGATCGGAAGTTCCCGCGCCGCGGCGTTGGACTTGGTCAAATCCTTCTCAAAGGGGAACGGTTCTCCGGCGAACATGGGATGCCCGTAGGTCACCAGACCTCCCTGTCGGACCGTCTCCGCGGCCATCGTGTGATTCGCCGGGAAGTCGTTCCGGTTTGGCGTATCATCGAAGCCGGTGTACTGGGGCTCGACCAGTTTGTCGATTCCAAAGAACTGCATGTGACCGTAGACGCCGCTCCTCATCTCCTCGCCAAACACCAGAAGATGCCGATTCGTTGACAATTCGTGAGGTTTTCCGGTGATCATCTCCGCGTCGCGGACGTCGTCGCCGACGCTGTTGGAGACGCACAGGTTGACGTAGCCGACGTCCTCGGCCCTGGCGGCGACCAGAGCGTCCGCGACGGTCACCGCGATGGGGCCGCCCGTGTGAAGGTGAACGTGGGAATCGCCCGAGTGCCAGCCTCGCGCCGGCATGTCGATCCAACGGCTCAACCGCACGGTCAACTCGTCCGTCGAGCCGACGTCAACGGTGATCGTTTGCGGGATCGTCTCGATGCCACCGCTGAAGTGCAATCGCGCGTGTCCGGGTGGCAATTCCACCTCGAAGGAATCGTCGGCGTAAAAGTACGACTCCCCGCGCTTCGTTTCACGGACGACGGCCGAGGCCGGCGCGGCGGGCTTGCCGTCACTTCCGGTGACGCCGACACGCGCGCTCGTCGGCGCACCGTCACGGCGGAGCCTCACGCGCAACTTCCTCGAACCGTCGACCCCGGGAACCTCGTCCAACCCGCGCGCGGACGGCGTCGCTGCGACCTCCGCGACCTGTCCCCCTTCGAGCCGAGCGGAGAGAAGCGGGAGAAAACAAAGGCCGATCACGACGTGAATTCGGTGCATCGGTCGAGTCCTGGTGTTGGTGGGTTCGCGCATGAAGTCGATGGCCGCGAACGACCGAGGCTATCGACCACCGACCTGGAAGGGAATGGCCCGCGCGACTTTCCCGCCAGTCCAGGCCAAGGATCGAGAGCCGCCGGGCTGTCGCCGTCGTGGACGGTTTTTTGTAACACGATTTTTGACTTGGCGTATCTACTTTGGGATTACCCTGGACTTCACGGCCACCGGGCCCTTTGTCTCCGAACCGAGGCCCCACGAGTGAGTCGACGCTCGCTCGACGTGGTCGGGGTTTCTCGGGGTGATGCATCCGTTAATCACCGCGTGCGTGACCGCCTGTCGGCGTGTAGAATAATCGCGTTTCGTTGATCCTTCCCGCCAAGCCGACTTCAGGGCGAACACCACGTGGAAAGTGCCAATGTTCTGGGGTGAGAACGCGTCGGCCGATCGGATGCGTGGCCCTACTCACGGGCCAGGAACTCCACGATCGACGGGTCCCGACTCCGCAACGCCGAGAGGAACCTCATCATGAGTCGTCGCGATCCGTCAGGAGCCGATCGAGATGTCCGCCCCTCCTCCAAGCGACGACGTCGGTCGCTTCTGGGCGTCGAGGGCCTTGAGACTCGGGCCCTGCTTTCGACCCTGACGCTGGGCGACCTCAACGGTGACGCGCGGGTGACGCCTTTCGAGGCTCGGTTGTTCCGAAGGGCTCTGACACGAGGTTGGTTCCCCGCGATCCCGGCGCATCTGGGGAACCTCGATCAGGATGGCGGGATCACGATCCGGGACTGGCGACCACTCTGGAGGTGGATCGGTCGTGAAGCGCCGATCCGTCCCTCGTGGTTGTCGGCCAGCCTGGATTCGGTTTCCGACCCGGACCAGGACGGTCGGGCTTCGCGGGCGGACACGACCCTCGTCGGCCGGACGTTCCCCTTCGCGAGGATCGTGGCCGACCTGAACGGAGACGGGTTCTTTGAGACGCGCGCCCGAGCCGACCGGCATGGGCGGTTCCACGTCCCGTTGACCCTCCATCCCGGGGAGACGCTCGTCCGGCTCCGCGCGCTCTCGCCCCGAGGTCATCGGATCGGAAAGGACTTTCGGTTTTATCTCGACGTGGACGCCGTCGCACCCGTGGTGACGATCGATTCCCCTGCGAGCGGTCTGCTGACGGGCTCTCCGGTGACGGTCCTGGGCCGGGTCGTCGACGAGGGGACGGGAGTCCGGGAGCTTCTGGCTCGGGTCGATTCGTCGCCACCGGTCACCGTGCCGTTCGACGCCGCGACCGGTGCGTTCCAGTTCCCCGTGGCTCTGGCGCGGGACGGCTCGGCGGACGGACCCCACGTGGTGGTGTTCCACGGCGTGGACCGTTCCGGCAACGTCGGGGCCTCGGTGGAGATTCGCTTCACGCTCGACACGACGCCTCCGCTGACCCCGACCCTGGAACTCGACCCGGCTTCCGACTCCGCGCCCCGGGGAGATGGCCAGACGACCGAGTCGGTCGTGACGCTGGTCGGCCTTTCCGAGCCTGGCGTGACGATCACGCTGACACCGGGGGGACGGACCACCCGGACCGACGCGGCCGGCCAGTTCCGCTTCGACGGCATCGCGTTGGTTTTGGGGACCAACACGTTCCAGGCGACCGCGTCCGACGCCCTCCACCGCTCCACCACGACCACGGCGACGATCGTCCGGCTGACCACGAACACGATTCCCGCTCCCGTGGACGGGGAGATCGTCCTGGCCTGGAACGACCGGGCCCTGGAGGTGATTCGGCGCGAGGTGACGCCCCCTCCCGTCGCGGCTCGAAGCCTGGCGATCACGCAGGCCGCGGTTTTCGACGCCATCAACGCCGTTCAGGGTTCACGGGGTTACCTGGTCTCGGCCTCGGCCTCCGCCGGGGCCTCGCTCCAATCGGCGGCGTACGCCGCCGCCCACCAGGCGCTGACGCGACTCTTCCCGGGCCAGGTGGATTGGCTCGACGCGGCCCTGGCGGATTCCCGGGCGAGCGTGCCCGCGGGCACCGCGCGGGACGACGGGGAGGCGACCGGTCGGGCCGTGGCCGACGCCATCCTCGCCCAGCGCGCCAGCGACGGCTGGGCGAACTTCGAGGACTACGTTCCGTCGTCGTCGGCCGGACGCTGGATGCCGACCGCGCCCACGTTCGCCCCCGCTCTGCTTCCGCACTGGGGAGACGTGACCCC
>JBFWRA010000424.1:0-4974 GCA_050249155.1 Isosphaeraceae bacterium
CGGGATGAGGACGACCAGGTCGAGCTTGACGTTCCGCCGATCCGGTTGGACCCGTCTCGTCCCGCCCAAAGCCGGCGGCGGACTCCGCCCGTGCGGCCGAGCGATCTGGTCGTGCCACGCACGGTGGCCGCGGCGTGGTCGCTGCTGGTGCTTTTCGCGGTCGGCTTCGCCTTTCTCGCGGGCCTCCTGATTGGTCACTTCGTCTGGCGAGTGCATTGACCCTGGACCGAAGCGTCCGCCGATCGGAGACCGGAGCGATCGAGCGCGAGTCGCCATTTTCGGCGAGTGAGGTGTGTTGGTCGGCCAAGCCTGGCCTGACTGATCACCAAAACGGTCGGCGGACTTGGATTGTGGTCCAACCGCCGCGCTTCTATGCTGGTGTGTCGCTCGACCGATCCCGGGGCACTTCCGTCGCCGCCGGGAACGCGTTCGAGCCTGAGTCGACGAGCCTCCAGGAGATCGGTCTTGAGCGCGCGGAACGATGGAAATGAACCGAAGGGGCCGTCCCCGACGTTGTGCGACTTTTGCGGGCGACCCACCACGGAAGGGGGCCCGATGGTCGAAGGCACCGCCCTGGTCCAGACAGGTTACAGGCCGCTCAACGCCCACATCTGCCAGGAGTGCGTCCGAGCCTGCGCCGACATCTTCAAGAAGCACGAACCGAAGTCGTCGATTCCCGAGGAGATCCCCACGCCCCGGCAACTGGTCCAGCACCTGGACGAGTACATCATCGGCCAGGACCGGGTGAAGCGCATCCTGGCGGTCGCCGTCGTCAACCACTACAAGCGGCTCTTCGCCGCCGCCCGGCAGCGACCGATCGAGGATCCCAACCTCAAGGACGTCGTCGTATCAAAAAGCAACGTTTTGTTGATTGGTCCGACCGGCTGTGGGAAGACGGCGCTGGCCCAGACCCTCGCCCGAAAGATGAACGTGCCGTTCGCCATCGGCGACGCCACCACGCTGACCGAGGCCGGCTACGTTGGCGAGGACGTCGAGAACCTCATCCTCAAGCTGGTCCGTGAGGCCGAGTTCGACGTTCCGCTCGCCGAACGCGGGATCATCTATATCGACGAGATCGACAAGATCGGCAAGACCTCGCAAAACGTGTCGATCACGCGCGACGTCTCGGGAGAAGGGGTCCAGCAGGCCCTTCTGAAGCTGCTTGAGGGCACCGTCGCCAACGTCCCTCCCCAGGGGGGGCGGAAACATCCTGAGCAGCAGTACCTTCAGGTCGACACCACGAACATCCTGTTCATTTGCGGCGGCACGTTCGTGGGGCTGGAGGAAATCATCGCCAAGCGCCTTGGGCGTCGGCAGATCGGGTTCGGACTGGGCCCGCTCTCGGAGGAGAAGGAGGTCGAGCGCAACCAGGTCATGGAACAGGTCACCCCCGAGGATCTCGAACGGTTCGGCATGATCCCCGAGCTGATCGGCCGGCTTCCCGTGACCGCGAGCCTGAACCAACTCTCCGAGGCGGACCTCGCCCGCATCCTCACCGAGCCGAAGGACGCGCTCACCAAGCAATACCAGGTGCTCTTTCACTACGACGGGGCCCGGCTCGACTTCACCGACGGGGCGATCCGTGAGATCGCCAGGCAGGCCAAAGCGCGAGGCACCGGCGCGCGCGCCCTCCGATCGATCATGGAGGCGCTCATGCTCGACGTCATGTTCGATCTTCCCGAGCGCGAGCCAGGACGCTCCTACACCATCACGGAGGGGATCGTCCAGGGACGCGAAACCCTCTTCGAGACTCCGTCGGCCTCAACCACCTGAGGAGGGGTGGCCCGAGTCCATCCAGCGACGGCAGGCCAGCATGGTTCCCCCGAGGGTCGCGAGTATCCCCGCGTAGCTCAGGGGAGAGGGTTCCGGGATCGTCGCCAGAACCGCGGGGGAGACCCAGTTCCCCATATGGACGATCCCGAATCCGCGCCCGTAGTCGATGACGAGCCGGTCCTGGTTGAATTCCGGGCTCATCGTGACCGAGATCGAGGGAACCTGTTCGACGACCGGGTTCAGATCCGGCACGAGGAATCCTCCTCCCGAGTCGATCCCGGTCCCAAAGTTGGACCCCAGGGCCATCGGGCCGAGGGCGTCGACCCAGCGGGTGCCCGTCGAGGTCTGGAGGATCACCCTCCAGAGCGCCACGTCGGTCGCCTGCGCCACCCACCCGACGTTTTCCAACGCGGGGGGCGAGGCCAGGTCGACCGTCGCCAGGATCTGATTGCCTGGCGTGACGTACGTGTATCTCAGCATGTCGGCCGAGACGCGAACCGGCGTGACAAGGAGCGCGACCAGCAGGAGCGAGCCATGGCGCATGACGAGGACCCTTCGTCGTGAGCGACCCAGCCCCATGCCGGTCGGGTCACGACGAAGGTATTCGTAGGAATCGCCGCGGCGATTCCCAAGCGACGTTGACAAGAATCAGCATTTGCCTTGATAGGCGTTTCTTAAAAGCGCGGCGTCAGGCTGGTGAAGGCGTCCTGGGTCAAAGCCTGGTGAGCTTGTCGATCCGGCCGGTCGCGACCCATTCGGCGACGTAGATGTTGCCGTCGTGGTCGAAGCAGGCGTCGTGGGGGTGGATGAATCGGCCGTCGACCCACGAGGACGGATCGGTCCGCATCACGAACTTGCCATCGTTGAGGACTTTCCGGGTCCAATCGGCGTCGAAACCCAGGTGCGTGACGACGTGGTCGTCCGTGTCCATCAGGGTGACCCTGGCGTGGAGGTCGGGGACGAGCAGGAGCTCGCCCCTGACGTCGAAATGGGCGGGAAAACTCACGCCGTCGACGACTTTCTGGAAGGTGCCGTCGAGGCGGAAGTACTGGAGTCTGGCGTTGGCCCGGTCGGCGACGACGATCGCGGGTTCCCGGCCGGGTCGGTCGTCCAGCCAGAGGCCGTGCGGCGTCTTGAACTGGCCGTCTCCGGAGCCGGTGCCTCCCCAGGTTCGAACGTGGGAGGCGTTCTTATCGTACTGGTGGATGTATTTGGACCCGTAGCCGTCGGCGACGTAGAACCCGCCGTCCGGGGCGAACGCGACGTTGGTGGGGGAGTATCGGGCTTTCTCGTCGTCGTACTTGTGGGTGACGGCCAGGTCTTTTCGATCCTTTCTCCAGACGACCTCACCTCTCAGGTCGGTCTTCACGACGACGTTGACGGGGAACATGCAGCAAAGGTAAAGGAATTCCTGTCCGTTCTCCTCACGGACGTCGATGCCGTGCCCTCCGCCGTGGTACTCCTTGCCGAAGGAACGGACGAACTTGCCGTCGGGGTCGAAGACGACGACCGTATCCTGCGCCATCGCGGGAGAGGAGGGCAGGGCCCCACCTCCCCGGTGCGTGACGTAGACGAGACCCGACTTGTCGACGGCGATCCCGTGGGTCTCGAACCAGTGGACGTGGCTGGGAACCTGGCACCAGGCGTGTTGACAGGCGTAGCGATGATCCCCCTCGCCGACGATGGCGGGCTGCTGGCTGGCCATCCCCTTGGCGGCGGTGTGCGCGAAGGGGATCGAGGCGGCCGCCGCACCCGTGGCCTGAAGAAACGCTCGGCGGTTCAGCGACTGAGGCGGGTCGTGGGGAGAATTCATCGCGTGGGCGTCCTGGGTTCGATCGTATGGGTTCGGTCGGTTCGACGCGAGGGGGGACGAGACCGTGAGGGCCGGGGTCATGGTAACTCCGACCACTCGGGTCCTCCATCACTTTCCGGCCCGAAGCGCGGGCGCGCGCGAAAGGGCGGTGGGGCGAACGCGTCGCCCCACCGCCCTTGGAGATTCGATTGACGGTTGAAACCGTCCTCGCGGCTTATCGCTCGACTCGCACCGGCGCGGAGACGAGAACCTTGGAGCCGAGGGTCAGGTAGTCGGCGACGATTCTCATCACCTCCTGATTGTAGTAGTCGTCGGCGTCCCAGGCTTCCCGGATTCTCGCCTTCTTCCTCTTCTCGCCCGGCTTGGCGTCTCCGTCGGCGTCGTCCTTCTCGTCATCCTCGGGGACGAACTCGGCCCGGAACTTCTCCTCGTTGAGCGAGATCGCGTGGCGGGTCTTGCGCTCGGTGTACTTCTTGATCCGCTCCTCCTGTTTCTGGAACTTCGGGTCGGCCTTGCGGCGATCTTGCGAACGGGCCACGAGGCTCGCCACCAGGTCCGGGGGCACGCGGTTGTACTGATCGTGCGCCTGGCCGGCGACCTTGTCGAACTTCAGGGCGTTATCCATCTTGCCCTCGCCGAAGTCGGCCTGGTCGCGGATCGAGGGAATGTGGATGTGAGGGGGAACGCCCAGGACCTGGGTGCTCTCGCCGTTGGCTCGGTAGAACTGCTGGATCGTGAGCTTCAGGGCCCCGAGGTTGGGTAGGTCGCGCGCCCGAAGTTGCTCGTTGATCGGCACGATGCTCTGCACGGTGCCTTTGCCGAAGGTGGAGGAGTCGCCGATGATCAGACCACGACCATAGTCGCGAATGACGCCCGCGAAGATCTCCGAGGCGCTGGCGCTGAGGTGGTCGATCAGAACGATCATGGGTCGTTCCCAGGCGGTCCCCGCCTCGTCGTCGTCAAGGTGCCGAACGCCCGAGGCGTCGCGGACCTGGACGACCGGACCCTCGTCGATGAAGAGTCCGGACAGGGAGATGGCTTCGTTCAGCAAGCCACCGCCGTTGCCCCGAAGGTCGACGATGACCGCGTCGGCGTTCTCATTCTTGAAGCCTTCCAGAAGCTTCCGGCAGTCGGACGTGGCGCTGACGGCGTTGGGGTCGCCCTTGAGCAGCGCCTGGGTGTCTCCGTAGAAGGCGGGGAGGCTGATGACGCCGACTTTCAGCGGCTTGTCATTCTCCCCTTTCACCTCGATGACTTGCCCCTTGGCGTGCTGTTCGGTGAGCTCGATCTTCTGGCGGGTGAGCTCGTAGATCCTCCGTTCCTTGGTCCCGGCGGGTTGCACGATCAGGCGAACCTTCGTTCCCCGGGGGCCTCGGATGTGTCGGACG
>JBFWRA010000425.1:0-4971 GCA_050249155.1 Isosphaeraceae bacterium
CAAAAAGCATCGCGACCGTCGCCAGGCCGGCTCCGCGCCCACTAAGGTTCCCGCTCATGAACACAGTCTCCTCGAATCGGTCAGGCCCTCGACGTCGGGCGGGGTGCGGAGAGGGTCGGGGGTCGTGAAAGAGAGGCCGAACCACGTTCTCGCGACGTCGTCGACCCGGGAATGACGGTCGTCGATCTTAGCACGTCGCCCAACGAACTGTCCCGCTCCCGGAATTCCTCGACAATCAGATTACGTGGCACGACCTTCGCAGGTTCGTAACACACAAGTACTTTGAAAAAAGGGGTCATGAGCCAATTCCCTATGACGGGGAGTGGTTCCATTCCCGAGTCTGAAATGACTCCCGACCCCTTTTCGCCTTCGTCAAACTAGGAAGAATCGCACCATTTTGTTAAAGTGGATAGATTGTCCGTTGAAGTCAGGATGCGAAGGGAATCGATGGAATGACGTGGGTTGGACCATTCTGGCGGAGCCTCCGCCTCGTCTGAGATTTGAGCACAGCCGGGAGGACGCATGCGACGTGTGAGTTTCGGGGTTGGGATCGCGGTCGTCTACTCGTTCGTGATGAGCGGGGGGATGGTCCAGGGGGCGGCCCCCGCCCCTCCGAGCTACCAGTCGGTCACGCGGGTGATCCAGGAGATTCGGGAGGACTGGGCGAAGCCAGGGGCCACTCCTCAACCGAACGCGCCGGGATGGAATTCGCTCTTTGGGACGCTGGAACAGGACCTCAAGGCGTACTCCGAGGCCACGTCCGAGGACGACCGACTTCGGGCGTTGAATCGCGTGTACCAGATCTCGGTCGCGCTGGGAACGGTCGGGTGGTCGCCCGCGCTTCGGCTGCGCGAGGCGCTTCGCGACTGGCTTCGGCCGCGAGTTCGGATCGCCTGGGCGAGTCGTCGGTTGAGCGACAGGGTTCGATCCCTTCCCTCGCCCGCCAGTCCCGACGTTGAGTTGAATCGTGAGAAGTGGTTGACCTTCGTCAAAGGGGATCTGGGCGAAGCGCTTCGGGCCTACGACGGCGCGAACACCGTCGCCAGGAGGGCCGAGGCCCTCGACGCGGTCCACAAGGCGCTGGACGCCCTGAACCAGCGGAACCGATCGTATGCCTGGAACCCTTCGCTGGAACTTCAGGCGGCGCTGAACGACCTGTTCGAGCTGCCGAACCTGGACCTCTCGATCGACGTGTCCACGCTGGCGCCGTTCTTCAATCAGAATCTGGTGACGTCGGGGCCCGTGTATCGCAAGGGTTACGTCTCGCAGGTCACGGCGGGCCCGAAGACCGGGTTCGGGCTGCTCTTCAACGATGACGGCATCGCGTTTTACAACAGTCAACTCCTGTCGAGCCACACGCCGATCTGGGACTTTCAGCAACAAATCGCCAGCGACCCCGAGGGCCAACGCGCGGCCCGAATGTACCACTTCAACATGGCCACGACCGACCAGCAGGAACTGACCATCGTGGCCGTCATCCGGGCCTCGGGGCTGGCCCTCCACCCCTCGTTCAAGCATAACGTGGGGATGCTGTTGGGGGCGAGTCCGATGCCGGGAGGGGGGCTCATGCGGTTCTTCGCCTCGCTCCTGGGTTATAGTCGGGAGCGTATCCTCCAGGAGGTCCGGGCCAACGCCTTTCCGAGGATTCGCGAGAACGTCATCCAGGAGGCCCTCCTTCAGGCCCTGGAGAACACCTCGGCGGAGTCGGCCCAGCGTAACGCGACGTTGCGCCAGTACCTGATTGGCGACAATCGGCTCGTCTATCAGAACGTGCTGGTCGAAGGGTTGAGCCTGCGGTCGCGACCCGAGAACGCCCTGATCAGCGGCCGGGTTCAATTCCTCGGGGCCGAGGGGCAGCGAGGCGCCGACGCCCCGCAACCCCAGCATCTGGCGACTCCGGATTATGGCGTGTCGGCGGACCTGCACCTGACTTCCCTGCTCACAAACTTCGTGGCGGGCTACCTTCACTCTCCCGAGGTTCAGCGGGTTCAAACCCTCCTGATCGAGACCAGGAACGTGCCGGCCGGCAGTCCGGCGGGGGCGGGTCTGACGATCACTCGTAACGCCGATTTTCCGACGTTCCTCAAGGCGATCGACGACTCGAAAGCGGCCAACGACCCGAAGGTCCAGGCGCTCCGGGTGAAGCGGCCCTCCGAGGCCCCCGCCTTTGGCGTGGACGACAAGGGAAATCTGGTGGCGATCGTCAAGGACTTCCAGGTTGAAGTGCCCGCCCCTTCCCAGACCGGCAGAGTCGCGTTGCCAGGGCCGCCAGCCAAGCTCTACCGGATCACGTCCCCGGCGGCGGAGGTGAGCGTCTCCTTCGAGGTTCGTCCCTCGGTGCCCGGAGGCCCCCTGGAATTCAAGGGAAAAGTCGAGAACGTCGACCTTGGCCCCAATGGCAAGGTCTTCGCCATCAACGACGACGAGGCCAAGGCCCAGGCGCTTAACCGGCTGTTCGCGAACGTGGTCATCGGGCTCGTTCGCGTGAGAATTCAGGGTCAGTCGATCGACTTGCCCCTGAGCAACCTTCCGCTCCAGGGCTTCGCCTTGCGTAAGGTCTCGCCGCTGGACCCGAGCGGATGGGTCCGTGCGACGCTCGTCAGGACAGGTCAGGTTCCACTGGCCACGCTGGCTGGTCCTTGACGGGACCCGAGTCGTATTCGTCGTAGGCGAGCACGTCATGGGGGGGCGGATGGACCGCCCCCCTTTCGTTCTCTCAGGAGCCGAACGATGGTGGCTCAACCCTCCGGGGAGCCCTCCGAGCCCGTGCTCGTCATCTTCGATCACGACGGGGTCCTCACCGACACCTTGGCCCTTCATCAGGCGGCCTGGCTGGAGTTGGGGAGGCGCGCGGGATTACCAATCACCGCCGACTTCGTGCGAGAAACCTTTGGGATGCCGAACCCGGCGATCTTTTTGAGACTCCTGGGCGAATCCGCGGAACGTCATGACCTGGTTGGTTATTCGGAGCTGAAGGAGCTCTGTTACCGCGAGACCGCCCGAGACCGCATCACGCTGATGGCGGGAGTCCGAGAGGTCCTTGACGAGCTGGCCGGGCTGGGTTGCGCGCTTGCGATCGGCTCGAGCGCGGTGAGGGCGAATCTGGATCTGACGGTCGAGGTCTGCGGCCTGGCGGGGCGTTTCGCCGCGATCGTCGCCCTGGAAGACGTCCAGCGCGGCAAGCCCGATCCTCAGGTCTTTCTCAAGGCGGCGGACAAGGCCGGCGTCGACTCGAATCGCTCGGCGGTTTTCGAGGACGCGACCTTTGGCATTCAGGCCGCGAGAGCCGCTGGGATGTACACGATCGGCGTCACGACCACGCGCTCGGCGCGGGAACTCCAGGCGGCCGGGGCCGACGAGGTGGTCGCCTCGTTGTCTGGGTTCAACGTGGCGAGACTGGTTCGTCGACTTCGCGAGTCCTGACGCAAGCGTCGCCGAAATCAAATCTTGTGGCGTGTCGTGTCGCCTCGCGTCGCGTCCGGATGACCTGGTCGACGGTCCCGCGTGGCCCGAGGTCGGCTGTTTTGGCATAATCGAGAAATCACGACCGATCGGAACTCGGACGGGTCCGGACGCCATGAAACGAGTCGCGGTTCTCGGGGCGGGAGGGATGGGCACAGCCCTGGCGCTCCTCTTCGCCAAAGGGGGTGCCCAGGTCCGCCTCTGGGCGCGCGACCCGGACCGGGCCGCGCGGATGGCGACGACCCGAGAAAACACGCTTCACCTGCCCGGCATCCACCTGCCGAAGGAAATCGAAGTCACGGAACGGGCGGAGCACGCCGTCGACAGCGCCGAGTTGGCGCTCGTCGCGATCCCGACGTCGTACTTGAGGGCCACGCTCGGGCTGATGGCGGCAGGCTTCCCCGCGGAGCTTCCCGTTCTGAGCGTGGTCAAGGGGATCGAGAACCAGTCCTTCTCCAGGCCGAGCCAGATCATCACCGAGGTGCTCGGGCCTCGGTCCGTCTCGGTCCTGAGCGGTCCGAGCCACGCGGAGGAGTTGGCGAAGGGTTTGCCGGCCTCGGTGGTGATTGGCGGGAGGGACGAGGCGCTGAACGTCCGGGTTCAGGACGTGCTCAATCAGGGGATGTTTCGCGTTTGCACCAACCCGGACGCCCTGGGAGTGGAACTGGCGGGCGCCCTGAAAAACATCCGGGGGATCGCGGCGGGCGTCTGTGACGGCCTGGGTCTGGGCGACAACGCGAAATCGGCGCTCCTGACCCGGGGGCTCGCGGAGATCACGCGATTCGGAGTCTCGCTGGGAGCGGCTCCCGAGACCTTCTTTGGCCTCGCGGGAGTCGGCGACGTCATCACCACCTGCTTCAGCCCCTTCGGCAGAAATCGGCAGGTCGGGGACCGGATCGGCCGTGGCGAGCGCCTGGTCGACGTCCTGGCGAGCATGGTCAACGTCGCCGAGGGCGTCCCCACCACCCGGAGCGTTCACGGTCTGGCCGCGAGTCGAGGGGTGGAAGTCCCAATCACCACGGAACTTCACGCGATTCTCTTCGAGGACAAGCCGCCTCGCGACGCCCTGCTGAGCCTGATGGATCGGATGCCAAAGCCCGAGTGGATCTCATGAGCGGGCCGGTGGCCAGTCTCCCGCCCACCTGCGCGATCGCGTTCAAGGAGTGGGCGGGCGTCTGCTCCGCGCTGGCCGAGGGTCGGCAGTCGCTGATCCTCCGAAAGGGGGGCGTCGAGGAAGGCCCCGGCGGCTTCGTGCCCGATCACCGGGTGTTCTGGCTTTATCCCACGACGGTTCACCAGGCGGAACAGGGGCTGAAGCCTGGGTGCGTATCGCCCGACCCGCGGAATGGCCGCTCCGTCGCGATCCAGTCCCTGGCGATGGTCGAAAAGGTCGCATGGATCGATCAAATTCAGAAGCTTTGGTCTCTCGAAGATCTTCACGTCTGGACCTGGGAGACGGTCGAGAAACGATTCCATTACCGAAGGCCGGGGCTTTGGCTGCTGGGTGTC
>JBFWRA010000426.1:0-4950 GCA_050249155.1 Isosphaeraceae bacterium
AGGCGATGCAGTATCCCGACCTGATCGTGGGCGTCAAGACGGCCCATTACGACGGCCCCGAGTGGGTCGCCGACGCCCGCGCGATCGAGGCCGCGACCCTGGCGCGACTGCCCGTGATGGTCGACTTTGGGACGTTCCGCGACGAGCGGCCCTACCAGAAGCTCGTCACCGAGAAACTCCGACCCGGCGACGTATCGACGCATATGTACGTCGGTTTGGAGCGCGCGAAGGTCCCCCTGTTCGACTCCCAGGGAAAACTCTTGCCTTACCTTGGCGAGGCGAGAAAAAGGGGGGTCCTCTTCGACGTTGGACATGGGTTCGAGAGCTTCCCCTGGGAACAGGTCGTGCCGGCGGTCCGACAGGGCTGGCTCCCCGACACGATCTCGACCGACCTTTACACCCGGAGCATGAACTCGTCGCTCAAGGACATGGCCACCCTTCTGTCGAAGTTTCTCAGCCTGGGAGTGCCGCTGCCGGAGGTCGTGAGCATGTCCACCTGGAAACCGGCCAGGGTGATTGGACGGCCCGACCTGGGGCACCTGGACGTTGGAGCGGTGGCGGACCTCGCCGTCTTCGCGCGCCGCGAGGGGGACTTCGGGTTCCTCGACGTCAAGAACGTCCGCCGTCCCGCCCGACTGCGTCTGGAATGCGAACTGACTCTCCGCGAAGGCGACGTGGTGTGGGACCTCAACGGCAGAGCCGGCGCGCCGCTACCGAGCGTGCTCGCCTCGCCCGAGATCACCGAGGGAACCAGGAGACCTGACCGATGACCACTTCCCGAAGATCGTTCCTGGGTGCCGCGGCCGCCGGCGCGGGGCTGGCCGCCGCCGCGACGGGGCGGACCACCGCCGCCCAGGGGAACGCCGTCGTCCCACCCGCCACCAGGGACCAGATCCCGACTCCCGCCCTGCTGCTGGACCTCGATCGATTCGAGGCGAACCTCAAAACGCTCAACGACCAGTGCCGCGCGACCGGCAGGAACGCCAGGCCGCACGCGAAAACCCACAAGTGCCCCGAGATCGCCCGGCGACAGGTCGCCGCCGGGGCCGTCGGCGTCAGCGTGGCGACGGTCCCCGAGGCCGAGGCGATGGCCGCCGGCGGCATCAAGAGCCTGCTGCTCACCTCGCCGATCCTCGACCCGAGGAAAGCCGCCAGGATGGCCGCGATCGCGAAATCAGGCGTGGAGGTCTTGATCGCCGTCGGCCATCCCGACGAGGTCCCCCTGCTGGAATCGGCCGCCGCCGCCTCGGGGGTCAAGCTCGACACGTTGCTGGACCTCGACGTCGGCGACGCCCGGTTCGGAATCCCCCCCGGAGACGCCGCGCTGGCGCTGGCCAGAAGGCTGGCCAGCGCCCAGGGATTGCGACTGCGTGGCGTGCAGGCGTACGCCGGGCTGTCGTCGCACGTCCGTGGTTTCGACGCCCGGGAGAAGTCGACCCGAGAGAACATGGGCAAGGCCGTCGCCATGCGACGGAGGCTGGAACAGGCCGGGCTCATCACCGGCGCGCCGATCCTCTCCGGCGGCAGCACGGGCACCTACAATATCGACACCACCATCGACGGCGTCACCGAGCTTCAATCAGGCTCTTACGTCTTCATGGACGTCGGTTACATGAGGATCGGCGGGCGGGACGGTGCCGCCCTGTACACGGATTTCCGGCCGAGCCTCTCGGTGTTGACGACCGTCGTGAGCACCTCGCACCCCGATCGGGCGACGCTCGACGCCGGGATCAAGGCGTTCTCGACCGATACCGAGGACGCCCCCGAGCCGGTCGACCACCCCGGCTATCATTATCGAAGGTTCGGCGACGAGTTCGGATTGTTGACGGCCGATCCCGGGGTCGCTCTGCCGAAGTTGGGTGAGCGACTGGCGTTTTACGTGCCCCACTGCGACCCGACGGTCTACCTGTACGACCGCATCCACGCCATGCGGGGGGACCGCGTCGAGGGAATCTGGCCGATCGCCGCGCGCAGGGAGTGGGAACCCTCCTCGACCTGACGATCGGGCGGTGGTTCGAGCGTTCACTGGCGACGTGGTCGGCCGAACGGAAGGTCTTCCTGAGGCTCGCGCGAAGTTAGGTTAAGGTTCCATCCTCAGCCCGGCCTGAGCGACGCACGATCGAATCAAGTGGGGCGTGTGTCGAATCCGCCCGATGGCCAGGTGGAACCGCTCGTGCAACTCCTCGAGATCGCGACACACGAGGTTCCTCAACTTCACGTGCTTGAGGTGGTTCCAACCCCCTTCGTCCCACGGGTTGAGATCCGGAGCATAACCCGGCGAGGGCTCCAGCCGGATCGCGCCGCGGGTGTCCGCGGCGAACTGTGTGACCTCGGACCGGCGATGGATTGGGGAGGGGAGCCGTCCCAGAGCACCCGCGGCCGCCTCCCCGCCACGCGGCCCAGATGCACCCGGAACTCGATGCCGCGCCATCCGTTGAGCGATTCTTGCCGCGCCAGGGTATGGACCTCGCCCCGCGGCGTCATGCCCGCCATGACCGACAGGTGGTCACGCGTCAGCTTCTCCCCGAGGACCGGCGTCCGTCCCTCGGAGGCGTAGGTCTTGACCACCCCGGGCAGGAGGTGGAACCCGGCTTCGTCCACGAAAACGAGCACCCGGCCCACTCTCTCGCGGCCTGCGTCATCAGTTCGGGCCAAACCTCGCAGCGCCAGCGTTCGATGGCGGCCTCCTCACGCTGGAGGGCCCGCCGGATCGGCGTCCGCGGGGTCCAGCGCAACTCCTCGAGCAGGCGAGCGACATGGCCTTTGTGGTCAGCGACACCGAATTCCTGCTCGATCACCCTGGCGACCCTGGCGCAGGTCCAGACTCGGCCCCCGCCGGCTCGATCCTGGGCGCGACCATCTCGGCGAATCAGTCGTTCAATGGCCTTCCCTCAACCGACCTTTACGCGATTCGAGCGTCGTTCCCCGCGAGATCCCGAAGACCTCGGCTCACGTCCCGGCCCGCGCTTCGCGCTCCGATGACGGTTTGAGCGCTTTTTATTGATTCAAGGGCGTCCTCTCGGAAGAGGGGTCCGGTCGACCGCCGGGGCGCGCCGGGGGACGCGCTTCGGCGGAGACCGATTCATCAACGTGGCGCGCGTCTCGGGGCCGTTCGACGCGTTCCGTCGGAGCGTGCGCGGTCGGGTCGGGCGGATGCTCGTTGAGCTGGGTGCCCACCGCCAGCTCCAGCGCGGCCATCGCCTTGCCCAGCTCCGCCTCGACCTGGGCGATCTGGAGCTCGATCTGAAGCACCTCGCGCCAGGCGTTGAGCAGGCTGAGATAGTCCGCCCCCTCGTTCCCGGCCCGGTAATCGGCGGTCGCGGACTGGAAGATCTGTCGAGCACGCGGCAGATTACTCTCGCGAAGCAGTTCCAGGACGTTCCGCTGGACCCTCGCCCGGGTCAAGGCGTCCTTGACGTCGCGCAGCGTCTGGTCGCGGTCCGCCTCGTACGAGGCCACGTCCGCGGCGACGCGGGTCTGGGCTTCGAGGACTCCCGCGGCCAGCCGCGTGCGATAAACCGGCAGCGTGAACCCCACGAACAGCCCGACGTTGGGCATCCCTCCCGCCGTGGGGCTGACGGCGTTCCGTCGCTCCATCTGCTGATAAACCAGGCCGACGCTGAGGTCCGGCTTAAAACGCTTCAGCGCGAGCGCCACGGCCGTTTCGTCGCGGGCGATCGTCGCGAGGCCACCCCGCAGGTCCGGCCGCGCGGCCAGGGCCAGTTGATAAAGGCGATCCACCTCCACCGGTATGTCTTCGCGAGGAGGAAGGATCTCGACCTGGTACTCCGCCTCGGGATCGTCGTGAGTGAGCCTGGCGAGGTCGGCCCGAGCGGCCACGAGGTTCAGCTGGTTCCGTTCGCGTTCGCGGTCGATATCGGTCAGGGTCGACTCGGCTCGCAGGACGTCGGTCTGCGACGCGTTGCCCGTTTTGAAACGTTCGCGAGCGACCTCGACGAACTCCGCGGCGAGCGTTCGGTTTTCCTCGAGGATCGCGTCGGCCCGCTGCGCATAGGCCAGGTCGTGATAGGCGGATTTGACGTCGGCCACCACGTCGAGCTGGGCCTCGGCGAGCTCGGCGATCGCCACCGCGACGTCCCCCTCGGCCGCCCGACCCCTCAGGCGAAGCGTCCCGAACCAGGGGAACTGCTGCGCGATCATGACGTCGTAAGGCATGTAGCCCATGAGCGAAAACTGCGGAGCCACGCTTGGAATTGGAAAAATCGTGTTGGAGACCATCGGGTCTTCCAGCGCGGTGACCTGGGGAATGCGATATCGAAGCGCCTCGACGTTCAACCTCGCGGAACGGACGGCCCGGTTCTCCGCCAGCGCTCGTCGAATGATCGCGTCGAGTGGGCGAACGGGCGGGACTTTCGGCACGTCGGGCGTGGCGGCCGCGCGAGCGACGGACGGATCGCGATCGCTCGGCCAGCGAAGGACCGGGGAGGGCGTGCAGCCCACGACGGCGACTCCCAGTACGACCCAGCGACTCCAAGCACGCACGATGGATTCGTCCTCGGCATCCTGATCAAAATCGAAAGCCGCGCGGGGACTCGTGAGACGCGCCACGACGTCCGGGTCATTCATCGTCCTCGGAGCATCCCCCGCTTTCGCGAAATCCTCTCGACGCGGTGCAATCCGCGACTCCGGAAGAAAAGGCCAGGTTGGATTCACGCGGGTTCGAGATCGCTGGCCGCCGGGTTCGTTCGGACACGCGGTCCAAGCCATCACATCGTGCCTTCGGATGTGAAGTCTCACCTGTCTTTTTTCGTCGCGACTGGATCAGATTCGGTCCAAAAAGGGACGAATCTCGGGGACGAGATGGAATAAAGGGGACGGAGCTATGACCAGGTCGAGAGCGGGAACGCCGGCGCTTCGGTCGATCCATCGGCTTTGTTCCCAGCCAATAGACGTTCGCGCCCGCCGCCTGACGACACCAAACACGGCGCG
>JBFWRA010000427.1:0-4946 GCA_050249155.1 Isosphaeraceae bacterium
GAAGCCCTGGCCCCGTCCCTGCAAAAGCACGTGAGGAACCCGGTCGTGATGCCCGAGACGTTGCAAAGCTTCGAGGTCTGACGGTAGCGTCTCCGTGGAGGCGCCCGCGATGACGAGCAAGGGGGAGAGGCGGTCTACGAGAATGGAATCTTGCGATTGAGCAATCGGCCGGGAATCACTTCTCGGTTTCTCGATGGATCAGGGTGCCACGTGGTTCGGTGCTCCGAACCCGTGGGGTTCCGCCGTGGCCACCGGCACGGGTTCGGAGTACCGAACCACGTGGCACCCTCGGCTCGCTCCGCAGATCGGGAAGTGATTCTCGGATTATTCCTGATCAAACCGATGGACCTCGCCCAGGGCACGAGGGTCGAGGTCGTCGTCACTCCTTGTGACGACCAGCGTTCCTCGACGACCCAGGCCAGGGCGTCACGCCAGCCCACCCCGCCGCGATTCTCGCGGAGGTCCTCCGCATTCCGATCGAGGCGAGCGATCAGTCCCTCCACGGCAGGGACCACGAAGCGATTCTCCACGGCCACGGTGAGTCCGTCTCCCGATGATCTTCGTGGACACAGGGGCCTGGTTTTCCGCATTCGTTCCCTGGGACGTCGACCACTCGGCGGCCGCGGCCTGGTTCGTCGCGAATCGCGAACCCCTGCTGACGACGGATTTCGTGGTGGATGAGACGCTCACACTCCTCCGCTCGCGGGGGAACGGTCGCGTGCCCTGGTCCTCTCCCAACGATTCTTCGATGGCTCGCTGGCGACCCTTCACCTCTTGACTGAGGATGACCTCCGCGACGCGGGCGAGGTGTTCCGTCGCTATTCCGACAAGGATTGGAGCTTCACCGACTGCGTGAGCAAGGTGGTGGTGTAGCGTCTGGGGATCAAGATGGCCTTCGCCTTCGATCGACATTTTCATCAGTTCGGGACGGTGGTCGTCGTGCCGTGAACTCCGTCACCGCCGCGGCCATCACTTCACGAAAGGATCTTCGGGCAACTCGCCGACGGCGGGGGCCTCTCCCCTGGCCCTGGCCAGCAACGCATCCACCTTCGCCCAGAGGTCGCGGCAGGCGATGCGTTCATCGTCGGGGAGGGCTTCCAGCGCCTTGGCGTCGCGAATCCCGGCGAGGTCGGGGTCCTGGTTCCAGTGCGTGAGCCACTGTGCGACGACGTTTCGGGCCTGGTCCTGACCTGAATCCAGGACGAGGGTCCACTCCGCCAGTTCCTCCGTGAGCCAGCCGCGGGCCCGCAGGCGAAGTCGGGCCCTCGCGGCGGCGTCGGGGGCGGGTTCATCCTGGCCCTAACCACAACCGGCCAGCGCGGCGGCACAGGCGGCGGAGTCCTCGATGTCGGGGTTCACCAACGTCGGCTCGGCCCTCGCCTCGCTTCCGTCCGCCACGGGGGACCGGGAAACCCCCGCGAGCGAACGGCTCGCCCACGCGGAGTCCACCGTCGTGGGCTCCCAATCCCCCATGGTCGCGACGCCGTCGGTCGGTTCCCTGGGTGATCCTCACGCGGCGGAACCGTTCCCAACCGACCTCGCGAGAAACTCCCCCGCGGAGGAGGCGACAGGCTCTCCCGCGGCGACGGCCGAAGACCCCGCTTCCCCGCCCCGCGCTGAACTTCCGGCCCCGACCCAGGACGCGGAGGCGACGGTCCCCGGTCCCCATTCCACGGCCCGGTCCGTCCCCGAGCCCGAGGCCAAATCGCCGGCCTCCACGACCGAGACCCGCGCGACCGACCCGGGCTCCGCCCAGACCCAATCCCTGGTCGACGACACCGACCTCGAAACGACGATTCCGCCCGTCGCGAGCCAGGGGGAATCCGAGGCACTCTCCGCGACTCCCACGGGCTCGAACCCGACGTCGGGGCCGATCGGGTCGGTCGTCAGCGCCGCGATGATCGGTCAGGCGGTGACCTCGGGGGCGGGCGCGCCCGGTCCCTCGGCGAGCGTCCCGGTGGACGCCCCTCGGACTCAGGAACTCCTGGTCGGCGACGATCCGGACCCGACGCCGGCCTCGACGAGCGTGATCGGCCTGGCACCCTCGGCGGATTCCCTCGCGACGGCCTCGGGACTGCTTCCCCAGGACGTCGTCGACCCGTTGAATCCCGAATCCACGACCCCCGACGCGATCCCGATCCCGATCCCGACGGAGGTCGCTCCCGAGATGGTGCGGGAAGTTCTCTCCTCGATCGAGGACCCGATCGAGCCCCAGGTGCCGTCACCGAGCCCCGTGCCCGAGCCAGGGCCCCTGGCGCTCCCGGCGTTGCTCGCCGCGGCGTACCTGTTCCGACGCCACGACCGTTGAGCGACGGAAGGCCCTCGGCCGGCCGCCTGTTCGGGAGCCATGTAGCGCGGGGTCCCCACCACGTCGCCGGTCTCCGTGAGGGAGCGGCCGGCGTCTTGGAGACGCTTCGCCAGTCCGAAGTCGGTGACGTAGGGCGCGCCGTCGGGGCCCGCCAGCACGTTCGACGGCTTCAAGTCCCGATGCAGCATGCCCCGCTCGTGGGCGTATCGCACGGCGAGCGTCGTGTCGATCAGTCGCGCGACCTCCTCGCGGATGGTTCCTCTCGGCAACGCGGAGAGCGAGCCCTGTTCGATCAGCTTCATCGAGAAGTATTGCTGACCATCATGTTCGCCAACCTCGTAAATCGGCACGATATGGGGGTGGTCGAGGTTCGCGACGGCCTCGGCCTCGGCCCGGAACCGGTGGATTTCGCGGTCGTTGGCGAACGCCCCGCGCAGGATCATCTTGAGCGCGACGATTCGGTTCAGGCTCGTTTGCCTGGCCTTGAAAACGACCCCCATGCCGCCCCGGGCGATCTCCTCCAGCAGTTCGTAATCGCCGAAGTAGCGGACCCGCGGCGGCGCCGACGAAGGGCCTTCCGCCGGCGGGTCGTCGCTCATCACGGCGGCGGTGACCTCGGGGTCGCCCTCCTGTCTCAGGGGGGCGGCCACGCGGTCCATGTGGTCGAGGTCGGCGAAAAAGGCCCGAAGCTCGTCGGCGAGCTCGGGGTGCTGGTCCAGGAGCGTCTGGCGATCGGGAACCGCGCCCGCCTCGACGGCCTGAAGGTACTCGGCGAGGACGCGGTCGAGGGGGCTGAACGACCGGGTGGGATTGCGATCGGCGTCGAGGGGGTTGGTCACGTCGGTCCGCTCCTCTGATCTGATCCACACAAAAGATGGGTCGGGTTCCCACGATACGAAATCGGCGGCGAATCCTGGAGGAGATTCCTCGCCCAGAGGAAGAGACGACGTTTCCGCGTGGACGAACCTGTTTTTTTTCTGAATTTCCGAGGAGGCCGGGTTGGCCGAGCCCCCATCCGGCCCATGTCACGAGACACAGAACCCGCGCGTCCGGTCTCTGGTCAACGACCAGCCCGGCGGATACGATCGAAACGATGGGTTCGGACCGTTTCGGTGGTGGGGAGAGTTTGACGATGATCGGGCGGGTTGGGTCGCGAGGCGATCGGGTGGTTCACAGAGTCCTAGTGGTCGACCCCAGAAGTCATGACGACCCCGGTAGGGTCCGCGATCGCGGACCAGTCCCAAGTACGATTGCGATCCCTCATGGTCACCTTCGTCGAGCACTGGGGGCGATTCTGGCGGCGGTTTTCATGGCCGGTTGCGGCGGGAGCTTCGTTCCTCCTCCTCCGCCCGAGCTGAGCGCGTTGCCCGAAACGAACCCAATCCCGGCGATGCGCACCATCCAGTTCATCATCGCGCCCAGGCGGACGCCCGACCGGCAGAACTGGATCAACACCGTCCGCCAGGAAGCGGGCCGGGCCAAGGCGATCGTGCTAGTGGATCGGCCGGAACCGACCGACCCGCCCGCCCGGCAGGTGGAGATGATCCGCAAGGCGATCACCCGCGATGTCGACGCCCTGCTGGTCGAGCCGATGGACGACCCGGAGGTCCTCCAGGCGCTCGGCGAAGTCCACGCCAAGGGGATTCCGCTGGTTGTGATCGGCCCGAAGCGGCCGATCGAATCCCCCCAGGAAGGCAAGCCCGCGCCCCTGGTCTTCGTCGACTTCGCCCCGTTCGAGCCCTCTGTTCAAGAACTCGTCGGGGCGATCCAGCGCGACGCCCGGGGCTCCGGCATCCCGGGGACCTCGCACGTCCTGATCGCCGTGAATACCGAATATGGCCCGGAAAATGACGACGAAATCGCGGCGCTGACCTCCGCGCTGCGGGCCGCGGGCTTCGGCTCGGTCGAGACCGTTCCCTTTTCCGAAGACTACGTCAAGGGAAGCGACGCCTTGCTCGCCCAGCTCAAGGCCGACCCCAAGGTCCAGGTCCTTGTCGCAATGGAAGACAAGGGCATCTCGGCGATCATGGACGCCTACGCGAAATTCAAGGATCAACGGGCGATGAGCCTCGCGGGGATCATGACGATCGAGAAAGCGCAAGGGCCAGGCGTGTTCAAACAGTGCGCCGCGGTCGTGGATCGCAACGGCATCACGCTGTCTCGCCAGGCGATCCAGCTCGCCCTTCGCATGGCCAGGGGCGGCACGCTCGAAACCTACCCGCCCGAACTGGTCATCCCCATGCCGATTTATGGGACCGCCGTGGACGACCTGCCGGAAGTCAAGGCGAGTGAGGTCGCCCCGAACCTGGTCCGGCCGGGGCGTTGATCTTCAGGAATAGGCCGGAAATCACTTCCCGAATTCTCGATGAATTCGTGTGCCACGGTGTTCGGTACCCCGAACCCGTGGGGTTCCGCGGTGGCCAACGGCAAGGGTTCGGGGTACCGAACCACGTGGCACCCTCGGCTTGTTCCACAGATTGGGATGTGATTCTCGGATTGTTCCCCGGGTCGCGCTTTCCCCATTCCTCGCGGGTCACGCCCTGACCCGTCGGCCTCGCACGCTCTCGGGAAACAGAAACTCCTGATCGAGCCAGCCCTCGGCCGAGATCGGGAACGGGGTGAACTCCGTGTCGAACGT
>JBFWRA010000428.1:0-4946 GCA_050249155.1 Isosphaeraceae bacterium
GACCAGGAATCGGGCAGGCGGGTCGATCTTCTGGACGACCTCGCCCCGCCTCCAATCCGTCAGGTCGAGTCGCTACCCATCGCGTTGACCGTGGTGGGGGGCGTCTGCGCCACGCTCAGCGCCGTGCTCGCGGTCGCCGCGCTGCTGGCCTGGTCCAACGGTCAGGAAGGACTTCAGTACTTCATCCCGATCGCCCTGTTCGGGGTTCACGCGTCGGTCCAGTTGCTCCGTCGGAAGTCGGTGAAGCTGCTGTTGATCGCGTTGACCCTGGGTGCCGTCATCAACGTCGCCGGTATGATCGCCCTTCCGATCTACGACTTGCACTCGCAGACCGTCATGACAGTCCGGAAGGACGGGTTCGACGACCCGGACGCGGAACTCGAGTACATCAAGCCCCTGGCGGAACGGATCGATCGTCAGCGCATCTCGGCGGGGATCGCCGTGCTTATCGGCTACGCGGTGATTTCGGTCTACCTGCTCTCCCCCAGCGTCCAGCGCCACTTCAAGCGGTAGCCGAGGCGCTCACTGGCTCGCTCAGGCCGTGGCGCTATCGAGCGGGCTCCGCCAGATCGGTCGGGTCGGAAAGAGAATCCGAGCCGCGTCCAGCGCGGTGCCGGTCGAGGAGACGAAACCCTCTTCTCCAGCCGCTCCGTCGATGCCCGTGTGCCCCATCACCAGCCTGACGAACGCCGCGGGGCTGAGCGTCAGATAGCGACGACTCAGCTTGTCCGGCTCGACCCGGGAACGCGCCGCGGTCGCCTCCACGTGGAGGAGCCATCGGCGATCCGCGACGGTCACGCCCAGCTCGAGCGGGAACGTGGCTCCCGACTCGACCGCTTTCCTTGAAAGCTCGGGCAAGATCGCCTTGAGAAGCCGCTCCGGGTCGGGAATCCGGTACATCGAGCAGGTTCCCTCGTACTCGTCCTGCTCGATCACCTTGCCCGAGGCCGCGCGAAACGCGTCGAGGACCGGGTGGTCGGACGGGGCGTGGACGATGACCTCCGGATAGGCTCGCTCAAGGGCCTCGGCCTTGACCCTGCCCAGCAGCGCGCGCAGGGCCTGCGGATGGGAGGGATGCGTGGCGATCTCCAGAATCTTGTGATCCTTCACGAAGGCGTAACCACGCACCGTCTCGCCCTGACAGGCCACCCAGATCACGTGCGCGTAGCGTCTGCCGATGATCCAGCGCCAGTAGTCCTCGTCGCGCACGACCGATCCGGTCGTTCCCGAGTACTGGGAGTCGTACAGCGTCATCAGATCGTTCAATTCGACCTGTCTCCACGGTCGGACGTGCCAGGCCCCGCCTCGGGCCTCGATCACCCCGTCGTTCACCGCGGGAAGGCTCCGGCTCAGCGCCAGTCCGAACGTTTGCCGGCCGCAGACCCCCCAGCCCAGCGGTCTATAGAATTGAGGCATGCCGGTGGTCAAAGCCTCGACGACCGCCCCGGTTTCCCGCGCGCGATCGTCCGCCAGCCGCATCAGGTTTTGCGCGAATCCCAGACCTCGATACTCGGGGAGCGTGCCGACCCACATCACGCCGTTGAGCGGCAATCGCGTCGCGCCGTAGCGAATGTGCCTGGAGGTCAGGTGGACGTGACTGACCACCCGGCCGTCGACCTTGGCGAGCAACCGTTGCTCGGGCTGATACGCCGGGTCGCTGAGCGCTCCGAGGAAGGACTCGCGATCGGGCCCGTGGAAGACGTGTAGCAGCGTCTGGTAGACCGCCTCGTGGTCTCCGTCGGTGCCAAGACAGTACTCGACCGAGCCTCGGCGAATGGGGAGCCGGGGGGCCGGCGCGGGGGCTTTCATCAGTGGCTTCACCTTCCGTGCCGTCCCGGAATCGTTTGTCATTTCCAAAGATTCCTGACGGCGGTCCCGTCCGGATCGGGTCGGGTTTTGAATGCCGAGGGCACCCGCCGCGGGTCTGGGTCGGCGGCGGCGCGACGTCTCGTCAAATCATTTTACGAGCGAGGACGGCCGTTCGCCGCAAGCTGGCGCGCTCATCGACCATTTTTTTGAAAGCGCCCCGTCACGTCCGTCACGTCGAGTCATGTCGGTCGTTGAGATCTCGCATCACGTCCGTCATGGATCGTCGGAGTTTTCGAGCCGAGTGCAAGACGATGGCGTACTCCCGGCTTCGCGCCAGCGCGTCGTTTCGCACGGCGGCCTTGAGCCGATCGCGTTCGGCGAGGTGGCTCGCGCGAAGCTCCCGGACCTTCGACGCCAGCGCTTCGTTGCAACGCCTAAGCTCCCGAAACCGTTCCACTCGCTGGGAATGGGTCTCCACCGGCCCGGCGATCGCGGACCGTTTCGCCTCGATCAGGCGGAGGGTTTCCCCGTCAAGAGGCCCTTCCAGGTGCCTGTCGGGGTTGAAGGTGAGGTCGCGTAGCGTTTGATCGACCGCGGCGAGCCTCGACGCGGCGTTCGGGTCGGACGGAAGGCCCAGCATGAGGGTCATCGAGAGCGTCAGGTACGGCGGAGGGTCGAATCCAAGGAACCGTCTGGCGATCTCATCCCCCAATTCGTCGTACTTCGCGCCTCCGATCCCATGCAGGAACAGGTCGCCGAGGAGATAACGCGCGAACATCGTGGTCGTCAACGCCCGGGTGCGCAGACGGACGCCCTGGACGGGTAGGGTCAGCAATCGTTCCACGGCGCAGCAGGCTTCGCGGTCGGGTGAGAGCGGGATCTCCAGCAGCGTCTGATCCTCTCCGCCGATTCGAAGCTCCATCGTCTGGGATCGTTGGCGGATCAGGAGCGGCCGACGCCTCCTCGTCGTGGCGCGCCAGACCCAGAACGGAGCCTCGAACCAGTCCCCGTGAACGCCCAACGCGGCGACGGGGTGGTGACGACTTCGAATTCCGTGAAGCGCCCGATATCGTCCCAGCGCGTCGTTATGGATCTGGCGAAATCTTGGCAAGTGGGCCAGAACGTGGCAGGCGAACCAAAGGAAGCCCTCCGACTCGCAGATCGCGCTGAGGGGGACCTCCAGGTTGTTCACTCCCCAATCG
Organism: Isosphaeraceae bacterium; assembly: GCA_050249155.1. Classification (GTDB taxonomy): domain Bacteria; phylum Planctomycetota; class Planctomycetia; order Isosphaerales; family Isosphaeraceae; genus JBFWRA01. The sequence continues at coordinate 3,012 of JBFWRA010000428.1, forward strand.
GCCTCGACGCCATGTCTCGCCATCGCGAATCGAAGTCCGACTCGATCGGTCAAGGTCCTGGCGGCGACGGCCCGGGGCCAGAAGCCCTCGATCAGCGGATCTTCGATCGCCTGGGGAAGGGTCTGTCGAACCCGTTCGGCGAAGGACGCGAAGAGGGCCTCGTCGGTGACTCGGTAATCCTCGTACGGGATCTCACCTTGCCAGACGTCGAACTCGACGCGTTGAATCCTCAGGGTCTCGCCGTCCGCGTGTGGCACGCGGAGGCTCACCCCCTTGGGGAGGTCGTTGTCGACGATGAGGTTCAGCGCGACCGCTCCCGAGCGCTCGGCGATCGCGGAGGCGGCGAAGTTCTTGACCCAGACACCTGGATGGAAAAGCTCCGGCTGGTGGCCGGCGACGACCAGCCTGGGCGCGGCTCCCTCGAACGCGGGGAGGTTCGCCAGGGGGGAGCCCGCCTTCATGGCGAAGGCCCGCGCCAGGGCGAGCGCTTCAAGCCGGACGGCGGGTCGAAGTCGGGAGGTGCGTCGGCCCTGGAAGTCGTGATCCCAGCGGGCGAGCCGGGTCGCGACGCCGTCGAGCAGATCGGCCGCGCTGGACAGCCCTGGCGACGCGAAAAGCCCGCCGTCGGCGGAAGGGGCCCGCGGGGGATGCGCTTCCATCAACGACAGCCCCCCGCGACTTCCATTCCCGCGTCGCGGAGCGCGTTCTGAAAGACCTCGCGATAGTGCCTCAGGCGATACTCCGCGTCATCCAGCGCGCCACCGAAGGCCCGGGACTCGTCCAGGTAGATCAAGGGCACCGGAACCTCGACAACCTCCATCCCATGCTGGGCGGCCTGAACCCAGACTTGCAGAGGCATCGCGTATCCGTCCTCGGTGATCTTGAACTTCCCCAGGGCCTCGGCGCGGTACGCCTTGAACCCACAGAACGCGTCCGTCAAATGAAAGCCAAGGCAGTCATTGAGCCATCGCGTGACCTCGACGTTGATCCGCCGTCGTTCCTCGGGGGGACGCTGGGACGGGTCGAGCGCTTGAAGATAGCGGCTGCCCGAGACCACGTCGGCGTCGGCCAGTCGCGCCGCGATTTCGGGGATGAGCGAGGGTTCGTGCTGTCCGTCGCAATCGATCGTCACGAGGCCGTCGTATCCCCCGTCGAGAGCCCTGGCGAAGGCGCTTCGCAGTCCCGCCCCGTAGCCCTGGTTCCGGGGATGGCGGATGACCTGGACCTGGGGAAACCTCGTGAGCTTCGAAGGGGTCCCGTCCGTCGAACCGTCGTCGACCACGAGCACCTCGGAGGAGAACCGGAGCACCTCGTTCAAGACCGGTTCGAGGTAGGCTTCCTCGTTGTGAACCGGGATCGCGGTAAGCACGCGCATGATGGGAGGAACCCCCGGAATCAGACTGTCCTCATGGACTTACGTTGTTCCTTCGAGGAACTTCCGCATTTTAGGTGAGCGGGGACGGAAGTCAACGTACCGACCTCCGCGGCGGGCGGGCCCTCCCCAGAGACCCCTCTTGACCCGATCGCCTCACGGGTCCTAGCATGACTCCTTCACCGACACCGCGAGTGCCGGCGTCCCTCATCCGATCGCCCCTTCTTAATTGACCTCCGTCACGCGACGCTTCCATGACACAACCTGATCCCACGAAATCGATTCCGAAATCCGAGCGGGCCACCGACGCGAAGCGGGGAGCGGCCGCGGAGGAGTCTCCCGACGACGAGGCCGAGGACGAACCTGAACCGTGGACCCCCGAACGGGTCGTCGAATGGAACGCCTACTACGACATTTACGTGGTCCTGGGCGTGCTTTTGCTCGCGTTCATCGTCTCCGCCAATAGAATCACGCATTCATCGATCTGGACGCAACTTCAGGCGGGGCGATTGATCGCCGAAGCGGGCGCTCCCGTGACGACCGATCCGTTCTCCTACACGCGC